>JAZRRU010000051.1:0-7816 GCA_045651025.1 Eubacteriales bacterium | reverse complement strand
ATAGCGCGTATCGGATCGACCTCAGTGACGACTACCGAAGCGCCCAAGCCCTTTGCGCGCATTGCAACGCCCTTACCGCACCAGCCATAGCCCGCAACAACGACCTTTTTGCCCGCGACGATGAGGTTCGTGGTACGGTTTATGCCGTCCCAAACGGACTGACCCGTGCCGTAGCGGTTATCGAAAAGGTGCTTGCAATCAGCATCGTTGACGAGAACCATAGGAAATTCGAGGATTCCATCGCGCGCCATCGCGTGCAATCTTATTATACCCGTTGTTGTTTCCTCGCATCCGCCGATAACGTTCGGAAGAAGCTCACGGTATTTTGTATGGATGAGGTTAACGAGGTCGCCGCCGTCATCGATGATGATGTTCGGTCTGCCCTCGGAAATAACGCGCGAGATATGGCGTTCGTATTCCTCGTCGGTGCATCCGTGCCAAGCGTAGACGTTGAGACCGCCGTGAACGAGTGCCGCCGCGACGTCGTCCTGAGTCGAGAGCGGGTTCGAACCGGTTATATACATCTCCGCGCCGCCCGAAGCGAGCACACGGCAGAGATACGCGGTTTTTGCCTCAAGGTGAACCGAGAGCGCAACGCGCAAGCCCGAAAAGGGCTTCGTTTTGATGAATTCTTCTTCGATACCGCGAAGAAGGTCCATATTATTTTTTACCCATTGGATTTTCGTTTCGCCGCTTTCCCAAAGCGAAATATCTCTAATTTCGTATGACATTGACATCCTCCGTCAGTCGGTTTCTTTTACGATTTTGTTGATGTTGTAGTAAAGCTCTTCTTCGTCGATCGTGAGGAGCTTTTTGTTTTTATAATTATTTCATAAGCATTGCGCCAACTCGAGGAAGGGTAATAACGTTGAAGAGCATTAGTATCGAGGTCAAAAGTAACTTGCTTACGAGTTTCGTTCGATTGTTTATTTATTTTAGCCATATCTTAAGCCAAGGGAACAGAATACAATTTAATCAAATCACAGCATTCGAACTCATTGTCTTCTTCCCATTTCCAAACACAAATATTATTCAAAAACAACTCCATTTCGCCCAAATCCCCCACACCGACATCTAAGCACTCATATTCATTCCGTGTTCCAACAAACTCAAAGCAATAGGCAGAAGTGGTGCAAGAATTCACCACTTTTCCCACTCCACTATCAAACGCTGAGTTTATAATCTCGGTCAGTTTCTTCAGTACGTCTTCAGAAATATCTTTTTTAAGCTCAATTATTACTTTGTACATAATTATCTCCTTGTTTGGTTTTTTGTCAAGCGGACACTATTCGGGAGTTTCGCCGCTTTCCCAAAGCGAAATATCTCTAATTTCGTATGACATTAACATCCTCCGTCAGTCGGTTTCTTTTACGATTTTGTTGATGTTGTAGTAAAGCTCTTCTTCGTCGATCGTGAGGAGCTTTTTGTTTTTCATAACGATCTTACCGTCGATTATGAGCGTGTCGGTCTCGCTTCCGTCGCAGCAATAGCAGACAGCCGAGTAATAGTTACGAAGCGGAACGAGCTGGGGCACGTTCGTGTCGAGAAGCGCGATGTCCGCAATATAGCCGACCTCGAGCTTGCCGAGGCGGTCGAATCCGAGCGCTTTCGCACCGTTTACGGTTGCAAAATCGAGCGCTTTCTTTGCCGGTATTGCCGTGCTGTCATAGTTCGTGCCTTTGTGAAGCAGGGTCATATAGTTAAGCTCGGAGAACATATTGAGCGAGTTATTCGATGCGGCGGAGTCGGTACCGATACAGACGTTAACGCCTGCAGCATCAAGCTGATAGATCGGTGCGATGCCGTTACCGAGCTTGAGGTTACTCTTGGGGTTAGAAGCCACGCTTACACCGCGTTTTGCGAGGATCGAAATATCGTTTTCGGTAAGCTGAACGCAATGCGCCGCAAGAGTCTTGTTCTCGAAAAGGCCCAAGCTGTCGCAATATTCCGTCGGGGTACATCCGTTGTCACGGAGGCAGTCCTCAAACTCCGCTTTGCTCTCCGAAAGGTGAATATTAAGCCCGAGTCCGAGGCGTTTTGCTTCCGAGGAAACCTTGAGGAGAAATTCTCTGTCACAAGTATAAATCGCGTGCGGTGCGAGCATGAAGGAGATATTCTTTTTGTCTTTCCATTCCTCGATCTCGGCGTACTGCTCGTCAAGTCGGCGCTGTCCGCCGTCGCTTCCCGTAAGTCCGCGCGTTACGACAGCGCGCATTCCCGAATTGACCGCCGCTTTTGCCGACGCGCCGGGGAAAAGATGCATATCACAGAAAGTTCCGCAGCCGCGTTTTATCATCTCGGCGCAGGCGAGGAGAGCGCCCCAATACGCCTGATCGTTGTTGAGCTTTTCTTCTCTCGGCATAACGCCCTCAAAAAGCCAGGTCATAAAAGGAAGGTCGTCCGCCGCGTTACGGAGAACCGACATATATGCATGAGTGTGTGCGTTTACGAAAGCGGGAATCGCAAGCCGTCCCTCTCCGTCGATCGTTTCATCGGCGATGAAATTCTCGGGCGCGTTTCCGATCGCGACGATCGTATCGTCGGAAACGTAAATATCGGAATATTTGTAGGAATCGCCATCGGGAAGAATGATATTTTTGATAAGAAGATTCATAAACGTCCTCCGTATCTTTCAAATTTTAGTCGTGTATATTCGAGTTAAGGTACAAAACGTATTCCTCTGCCGAGCGAACGCCGTCGATTGCGGCGGAAATAATACCGCCTGCATATCCTGCGCCCTCGCCGAGAGGATAAATGCCTTTTATGTTGCTCTGTCTATCGTCGAACCGTTTTATACGTATCGGCGAGCTCGTTCGGCTCTCGACGGCGGTTATGACCGCGTCAGAGCTATCGAACCCTTTTATTTTCCGTCCGAAGTCGGAAAACGCCTCGCGGAAGGATGCGTTTATCTCATCGGAGAAGAGCTTTGAAACGTCGCAGAGCTTAACTCCGCGCGGATAGGTCGGGCTCACGGGTTCGCTTCCCTCTCCCGTTCCGAGATAATCGCCGAGCATCATCGCAGGCGCGGTAAAATCGTTCCCGCCAAGCGCGAACGCGCGGTGTTCAAGATGCTCGCGGTAATCATATCCCGCAAAAAGTCCGTCTCCGAGGTCTTCGGGAAGAATCTCACAGAGAATCGCGCTGTTTGCGTTCTTTCCGTCACGGGCGTGATAGCTCATGCCGTTCGTGACGAGGCGTTCCTGCTCGCTTGCCGCCGCGACGACAACACCGCCGGGGCACATACAAAAGCTATAAACCGTTCTGCCCGTACTGCAATGCCTGAAAAGCTTATATTCCGCAGGGGGCAAAAATCGAAGATGGTCACCCTCGCCGTATTGCGAAAGGTTTATTACCGACTGAGGATGCTCAACACGGAAACCGACCGAAAACGGCTTTCGCTCAAGCTCTGCACCTTTTTCGAAAAGCATCTCGGCAATTTCGCGCGCCGACTGACCCGTTGCGAGGAAAAGAGTATCGGTTTTTATTTCGCCTTTTGAGGTTATTACCGACTCGAGTTTCCCTTGCGAATCGGTTTTTATATCGATCAACTTCGTCTCGAAGCGAACCTCACCGCCGAGGGAGATAATTTCCTCGCGGAGACGCGCAACGACATCGCGAAGAAGATCGGTTCCGACGTGAGGTTTTGAGATATAAAGTATATCCCTCGGTGCGCCTGCGTTCACGAGTTCTCTGAGCACAAGCTGACCGCGGAAGGATTTATCTTTTATGAGCGTGTTGAGCTTTCCGTCCGAAAAAGCTCCTGCACCGCCCTCGCCGAACTGGATATTTGAGTTCTCGTCAAGAGGACCTCCCGCGAAAAAGGTGTCAACGTCTTTCTTGCGTTCGCTTCCCTCTTTTCCGCGCTCGATAACGATCGGACGGAGTCCGTTCCGCGCCAGCATAAGCGAAGCGAAAATACCCGCGGGACCGAACCCTGCGACAACGGGGCGGTTTTCGGGCATAAAAACAGAGGCGGGGAAGGAATATTCCTCCTCCGCCTTCATAATGCTTCCTCCGCACTTGCGGGCGATTTTTTCCTCGTTACGCTCGACGAAAAGGTCGACCGTATAGACGAATTTTACCCAATTTTTACGTGCATCAAGCGATTTTTTTCTTATCTCAAAGTCAAATCCGCCGACCGGTAATCCCGTGAGTTCGGACAGCTTTCCCTCAAGAGGGCGAAAATCCTCTTGAGGAGTTCTTTCGAGCGTAAGACGTATCATTATTTGTTGAGGTTATCGAGCCATGCTTTATAGTCGTTATAAAGCTGAACCGAGCCGGGATGTCCGCAGAATGCGGTCGTGCCGGGCTTGTTGAACATACCGAGGTACTGGTAGATGAGTATCTCGTCAACGTAGGGAGAGATGCTCTTTATCTGGCGGTCGATACGTTCCATAGCGGCGGGATAGAGCGCGCTCGTGTAAACGTCGCCTTCGAATTCGAAAACTTCCATATCAGCCCAGAGCTTGCTTCTGCCTGCTTTGTCGTGAGCCGCTTTGAGGTTTGCAAAATACTCTGCGGTCTGCTCGGGGAGGGCTTTGCGAACGCCGATTTCGTCCTGATATGCGATGATATCGCAGTCGAGCTTTTCGAGCTGGCTTACGAAGTTATCGTCTGCTTTGAGAGAGTTCGTTCCGTAGGGCGCGATAAGAACCTTGAGGTCTTTGTTGAAGCTCTTACCGTGCTTCGTGTAAAGGTTCGTATATTCGATAAAGTTATCGGGATAGTAAGGATAAATACCGAGCTCATCGGGCAGGTACCAGCCGTAGAAGGACTTGTGGTGTCCATAGAGTGCATAGAGCTGTTCCATCGCCTTGAATGCGCGTGCGGTAACCTCGGGGCTCGTCATGTTGTTGACGGTATCGGTCCAGAGACCGTAGAAGCCCGTGCCTATAAATACCTTCATATCGTGCTTGTCTGCCGCGCGGTACATCGCTTCCATAGGATCGGCAGCAGCCATTTTCGCCATCGGGAAAATGTCGGTTTTGAAATATGCTTCGCTGTAATCTTCATAGACCAAAGCAGTTCCCATAAGCACGATATATTTCATGCCGAGAGATGCCATTTCCTCGATTTTGGTTTCCCACTGTTCTTCGGAAAAATGACGGCAGATGGGGTTCCAATATTTACCCTCGGGAAGGTTATGATGATGAAATTCAAAAAACGAGCCGGTGATAGGTTTAAGCATAGGTTTTTTATTCCTTTCTTGCATTTAATTACTATATTTAGAATAACATTAAAGATCGCGTTTTTCAAGGTTTTTTTGAAAAATCCTTGTGTAATATCGGAGAAACGCGTTTGTAGACGAACGAAGTAACGACCGAGCAGACAACGCCTTTTAAAAAATTGAAAGGAACTGTCGCAAAAAGTATCAGCGCGCCGAGTCCGTCGATTTTTGAATTTACGGCGTTGCCCATCGCGATTATCTTTTCCATCGGCATGAAAAACTCCGCATAAGCAGGCACGAGAACGTAAAAATTCATCAACGCGCCGATGACCGTAAGCGTCACCGTTCCGACGGTCATACCTATCAAAGCGCCCGAAAAGCTCTTTTTGTATTTATAAATAAGCGATGCGGGCAGAACGAAGGAAACGCCGATAACAAAGTTCGAGATCTCGCCGACGAACGCGGTTGCCGTTCCGTTCATAAGCAGGTTGAGCAGAACCTTGATAAGCTCTGTAAGAACACCCGCGACAGGTCCGAGCGCAAAGCCCGAAATGAGAACGGCGACCTCGCTCAGGTCAAGCTCATAAAAAGCGGGCGCGAACGGAAGCGGAAACTCGAGAAGCATCAGCAAAGCCGAAATGACGGCAAGCACGCTGATTTTCGTTATATACGCGATCCTTCCCTTTTTCATTTTTTCCTCCAAAACAAAAAACCCGAAGGCAGATTTCCCTCGGGCATAAAGACGCAAAAAACAGCGTGATTATATCTTCTCACATCCGGACTTTGACCGTTGGTTTCGGAATCTCACCGAATCGTGCGTAAATCATTTACGCTCGCAGACTTTACTGCCAGTGGGGAATCTCACCCCGCCCCGAAGAATTATGGTTTTATTATACCACCTGCCAATGATATGTCAAGAGTTAAAAAATGATTCGTTTCAATATATCTATTGACTTTTAATTTTTAGGGTGCTATAATCCAAGGTAGAAAAAATTTTTTCGGAGGAATGAAAAAATGAGAGTTATTATCTGCGAAAACGCACAGGAAGTCGCAAAAGAAGCTGCGAAAATCTTTGCTGCACAAGTTTATATGAAGCCCGATTCCGTTCTCGGTCTTGCAACCGGTTCTACCCCCGTTGGTATGTACAAAATCCTTGCAGACATGAACCAGAAGGGCGAAATCTCGTTCAAGGACTGCAAGAGCTTTAACCTTGACGAATATTATCCCCTCGCTCCCGACCACGATCAGAGCTACCGTTACTTCATGAACGTTAACTTCTTTGACCATATCGACATCGATAAGGCAAACACCCGCGTTCCCGACGGTCTTGCTGAAGATCCCGCTGCTATGGGCGCAGAATACGATGCTGCTATCGACGCAGCAGGCGGCGTTGACATTCAGGTTCTCGGTATCGGTCAGAACGGTCACATCGCGTTCAACGAACCCGACGAAAAGCTCGTTGCAGGCACTCACCTCACCTCTCTCACCGAGAGCACCATCAACGCTAACGCTCGTTTCTTTGAGAAGAAGGAAGACGTTCCTACTCAGGCAGTTACCATGGGTATGGCTTCCATCATGAAGGCAAAGACCATCATTCTCCTCGCTACCGGCAAGGCAAAGCATGATGCCGTTAAGGAACTTCTTGACGACAAGATCACCACTTCGAACCCTGCTACCCTTCTCAAGCTCCACCCCAACACGATTATCATCGCTGACAAGGACGCTTACAACGGCTAAGAGTCGAAGTGCGTATTTGGTGTAGAACGCACGAAATACGACAATATTGATTTGATTAATGAAGGAAACTCGTTTGAGTTTCCTTTGTTTTTTATTTTACATTTCGTGCTTTGCACAAACATCACCTCTCGCAGTAGATTTTCTACAGTTTCGGGTGATGTTTGCGCAATCTACATCCAAATCCGCACTCCGAGGTGACCTTCTCCTGAACAGGCAGAACGCACGAAATACGACAATATTGATTTGATTAATGAAGGAAACTCGTTTGAGTTTCCTTTGTTTTTTTATACAAAAAGGCGTTATTGACAGTTTTTAAGCCGTATGATAAAATAAAGCAAGATAAATTTTCATAAAAGGAGATTTTTTATGAATACGCAAAGAATTATCTCGTTTTTACTCTGTGTGATTTTCTGCCTTTCCGCGGTTCTCGTTTCGTGCGGCGGCAACACTCCCGACACGAGCGACGCCTCGGACGAGGTTGTCGAGATCAACCCTGCGGCGGGATTCAAGGATTTCAACGATTTTACGGTTGCTTACGTTCCGCTTGACGACAGACCTGTTCAGACGGACAGAGTTATCTATCTTGCAGAGGCATCGGGAATCACTCTCAAAATGCCCAACGAGGATGATTACAGAACCGTACTTGACAGCGTAAACGGAGTTGAAAACTCACGCGGCGGTAACACGAAAAATCTTCTCAACTGGCTCAAAGAGCAGGAGTCGGCAGGCGTTAATTGCTATATTCTTTCGCTTGACCAGATGTTCTCGGGCGGACTCGTTAACTCGCGCGTCGGCAACAACGGAAACAAGAATCTTGATTCCGCCGAGACCGAGATTGCGCACTATCTCGTCGAGCTTGCGAAGAATAATTACGTCGTTTATCTCGACACGGTCATGCGTCTTGCTTCCACG
>JAZRRU010000050.1:0-3882 GCA_045651025.1 Eubacteriales bacterium | reverse complement strand
TACGCTTCGAGAGTGTTATAGCAATAGGATGCAACGCTATACTCATAAGTATCGCCGAGGCATACCTTTCCGTCCTTGGTTGCATAAAGAGTTGCGTTGATCGTATCATTCATGAGGTGAGGCGCAATATTTTCAAAATCGAAAACGAGCTTTCCGTCAACAACGGTATATTTGGTGACGGTGGTTTCCACGCCGTTCATTTCGAAGACGACGTAGGGGTTGGTATAGCCGTTATTCACAAGATCGGATTCAACAACCTTATAGCCGACCGCGATGTCGTCGGTTATCGTGAGGTTTGCGGAATCGAACGCGAGATCATCCTTGTGATTTTCGTTTACCGTAACGGTAACGGGCTCGGTATAAAGAACGTATTCAAGGCCGTCGTAGGTTTTGGTCTTATAGCCAAGGATAACGGTCGCGGTGCCCTGCTTCAAGCCGACGAGTTTTCCGTTTTCGGCTCTTACGACATCCTTGCCGTTAACGACGCTTATCACGATATCATCGGGAAGAACGATCTCGTTGAGCGCACCGCCGTAAGTTTCGGCAGTGAGAGAAGCAGAGATTTCGCTTCCTGCATCAAGAGTAAAGCTTCCCGCAGATGCGAATTTCGCCATATTTTTAGTATAGTTAACGTAGTCGGTGGTTATACCGTCGCAGCCGCGAAGGAAAACGGTGCTCATTCCGCCGGGCCAATAGGTCCAGGGCCATACGGACATACCTCTGTCGGTCGCTTCGTTGAAGTACTTATACGTAATGTGGCCGTTCGAGGGGTTGACCGTGCTATTATATTTTTGAGCGACGGTCATTTCGTCCTCGTTGGTTCCGTTTGTACCGAAGCCGTCGTTAAGAAGTATATTTGATGCTTTGAACTCGGTCGTGCAGTCGAGGTTCTGAGTGTTGCTCCACTGCGCTTCATCAGGCGAGCAGAGGAAGCCCGTCGACATGCCGGGGAGATATTTTTGAGTATAGGTAAGCGCTTCTTCCTCAAAGGAAATTACGTCGAACATATCCGCGCAGTTGTTTGCGATGATAAGCTCCATAGCGGATTTTACGCATGCTTCCTGCTTCGTGATTGAAACGCCGTCAACCGTGATCTTTGTCTGGTCAGTGTTTTTGAATTCGAGGAAAACGAGGATATCCTTATCCTTGAATTCCTCAATAACCGCTTCAAGAGTCGGGATCGGTTCACCTATCGCGGTTCCGCTGCTGTTGATAAGACTGTACGACTGAACCTCGGTGAGGTTGCATTCGCTGATCTTTTTCGTTCCCGTATAGGTCGTCGTTGCAACCAAATCGTTATCCGCGTGAGCGATAACGGGAACGCCGTCGAGAGTTCTTTCGACGTCAATCTCAATAACGTCCGCGCCGTTTGCATAAGCCGCCTTGAAGCTCGACATCGAGTTGCCGACATAGCCCGCACCGGGGTTACCTCTATGACCGATCATAATCGAGGTACGGGTCATAGCGTTCTCAACGAAATTGTTGTTGATAGTTGCATTTACAGCAGAGGCGGATGCGGAAATGATGCCGTTGACGCCTGCGGTAACAACTTTTACGGTTTCGGAAACAAACGCATCGGTGTTGGGCGTAGAACTGATTCTTGCCCAAACGGAGACGCAAAGTTCCTGAAGCTCGTAGACGAGCTCTTTCGTTATATACTTACTATCGATAATGCAGAAGGTTGCAGGGGCGGAACGAACAGCAGTTCTGATCTCGTGAGGGGTTTTCTGCGCCAATTCATCCGAAATAATGAAACCTCTGCGGAACGCATTGTTACATTTGCTTGCATAATCAAGAACCGAAGCGTCGCTCGAAATAACCGTTATGTCGTTATTGCCCGTCGCATCTGCAGCCAATTTGACGTTCCATACCTCATCGTTATTATCGACTTCAAAGGTAGGAAGCACGTTATTTTTAATCAAATTGGGAAGAATGTCCGGAGCGTACGAACCGGTGATATCGATCAATACGTTTTCGGGTGCATCCATACCGACAATCGTATCCTGATAGCCGGTCATGAGAAGCTTCTGAACGTTCGTGATATAGTTAAGGAGATTATTTTCAGAGGGGGCAGTTTCCTGGAGGGTTACTCTGATTTTCTTGACGGAAACAGAGGCATAGCTTGTAGTAAGACCGATCGCACCCTTTTCGTAGAGAACGGCAGACTTCTGATACTCGTAGGTTCCGCTCAAAAGGGTGTCGTCAATGACCTGATATTCCGTGCCGTCGATATTGTGCTGAATATCTGCTCCGTAAGCTTTTACGTTAAACGTATGATATCCGTCGGAGAGGTCGGAAATTTTCGCCGAGGTTTTGCTGAGAAGATTCCATGCGTTCGTTTCGCTTCTGTTCGTAAACTCAACGCCGTTTTCAACGGTCGTATTCTGACGGACACACATGTGGTAATAAGGATAGTAGGAATCCGCATTCGTGTCCTGAATACGATAAGCCAACGCAAACCATTTTGTGTTGTTGTAAGACGAAAGCATCTTCACGTCGGCGGATATGGAATAGTTACCGAAGTCGCCGATCCACTCGGGCAAAACCGCACGGATATATCCGTTGTTGGTATCGGCAGTGCCTGCATCGCCGATCACAAAACCATCGTTGCCGCCCACCGAATATTTCGACGAATCGTTGAGAAATACCCAGCCGTCGTTCGTCATATCGTTAAGAGACGAATATTCCGAAAAGTCGGTCTCGAAAATCACGTAGTCAGACTCGTACTCGCCTTTTGCGAGAACGTAGACGGTCGACGTGCTTGTTCCGTTAGATGCAGTGAATTTCACAGCGCCTTTTTCGGAAGGAGTGAATTCGGTAACTTCAGCACCCGTATCATTCTTCCAAGAAACGTCGCCGTTCAATCCCTCAACGGAATAGTCAGCGAAGGTAATCGTGTCGCCGATATCTGCTTTGATGACAAGGGTGTCACCCGAGACCGTCGTAACAGCAACGGCAGTAGTGACCAACATAACCGTTATCAACGGCAAAATCATCATCAGCGAAAGCAAAACGCTCAATAATTTTTTCATCGATAATTCTCCTTATACTGCGAATTGTATAGTTAAGTTTTATTATAACATTTTTTTGTTGTTTTTTACAATAGTTTTTTTCAACAAAAACACCCTTCGGGAAAAGTCCCAAAGGGTGTTTTGAATCAATTTTTACGGAGTGACGTACACCTTTGCGGCATCGCCGTAGCGCATCATCGCTTTTACGAGGTCAACGAGGTTTTCGTCGTGATGATTCAGCTTCGAATACGCATAAGACTCGATGCTATAGGAGAGAGTATCACTTACAGCGGTATCGCCGTTGTAAACCGTGAGGTAAACAGATTCGCTCATCTGAGCAACGCTCATTCCCTCGAAGTAAACGTAGAATCCGCCGTCGGTGGATTCAAACTTGTCAGAGGTTATCGTCCAGACGTCTTCACCGCTTTCCACTTTTACGGTCAAGCCGTCAAAGCTTTCGGCGTTGAGGCGGAAACGCATGCCGACAGACTTCTTAAGGTTAAGACCTGCCGCCGCCCAGGTGACGGACGGGTTGGAAACCGTCTTATACGCGATATCCTGAACTGTCGCGAGTTCTCTGTCGCCGCTCGTGCCCCAAGATTTCTGGGTTGCGGTGAGATCGGAGTTAACGAGAGAATCGGTCTTATAGTCCATATATTTCTGAGAAGCGGCGCCATAGTTGAGAAGGTCAACGAGGAGGGTTCTCAATTCGGAATATTTATCGTCGCCATACGCTTCGAGAGTGTTATAGCAATAGGATGCAACGCTATACTCATAAGTATCGCCGAGGCATACCTTTCCGTCCTTGGTTGCATAAAGAGTTGCGTTGATCGTATCATTCATGAGGTGAGGCGCAATATTTTCAAAATCG
>JAZRRU010000049.1:0-29536 GCA_045651025.1 Eubacteriales bacterium | reverse complement strand
TTATTCCGTCCGCAAGGACGGATTTAGTTGAAAAGAACCCTTTTTGTCAACAGACAAAAAGGGTTCTTTTCGTGGCACGCCGTAAGGGATTCGAACCCCTGACCTACTGGTTCGTAGCCAGTTACTCTATCCAGCTGAGCTAACGGCGCTTATTCGTAACGGCTAATATATTATCACAAAGCCGAGCGAATGTCAAGTGATATTTAAAATTATTTTTTATCTTTCCTCAAGTTTCTTCTCGAGCTCGCTGATGCGTTCTCTCAAAAGGTTGAGTTCCTTTTCGACAGGGTCGGGAACATTAAGCTGGTCAAGCGTTTGAACCTTCTCGACCGTCTTCCCTCTCACGACGCGCGCGGGAATACCGACTGCGGTCGAGTTTTCGGGGATATCCTTGAGGACGACCGCACCTGCGGCAATCTTCGTATTATCGCCGACGACGACAGGTCCGAGAACCTTCGCGCCTGCGCCGACCATAACGTTATTTCCGATCGTGGGGTGACGTTTGCCCTCGTGCTTACCCGTACCGCCGAGCGTTACGCCTTGATAGATGGTACAGTTATCGCCGATTATCGTCGTTTCACCGATAACAACGGCACAACCGTGGTCGATAAAAAGACCTTTTCCGATCGTTGCGGCAGGGTGAATCTCGATGCCCGTTGCGTTCCTTGCCGCCTGACTGACCGCACGCGCCGCGAAGAACATGTCTTTTCGGTAGAGCGCGTTCGCCAATCTATGCGCAAGGACAGCGTGAAGACCGGGGTAAAGAAGAAGAACTTCCGCATCGGTTCTCGCCGCGGGGTCACGGTCGCGTATCGAGCGGACCTCGCTTCCGAGCTCGCCGAGGAAGGCATCTGCTTTACTTTTCAGATTCTTTATTCTTTTTTCGAATTCTTCCGCTTGGCGGATCAAATCATTGTTCGTCATAAAGCGAAATCACTCCGTAGCTGCAGTTTTATCGGAACGGCGTGCGACAGCGTTGATGAGCGCCGAGCCGTTTTTTATTTCAACCTCAAACACAAGCGTTCTCGTCTCGTCGGGGAGGATATCGTTTCGGAAAGAGCCGTTATTCTTGAAAATGCGGTAGCTTACCTCATATATTTCAAGAACCGTGTCTTCCTCACCCTCTTTTCGCGAAGCGCTGTGGAAATTGACGTTCATATCATAAAGTCCCTGAGTCGTGAAGTTCTCGGGGAGAGCAAACTTCTCGTCGTTCTTACATTTTTCGGTGAAGAACGAAGGATAACTCTCGTTGTCGCCGTTGATGATACAATTAAAATAATTGAAAAACAAAACGGCGGAGGGAGAGATATCGTTTATGTTCGACTCCGCAAGAACCCTCTCGTTACCATAGCGGTTGTACTTGATATCGCGGTTATGCTTCAAATAAAGCGCGTCGTTCCGTACGTCGAAGTTAAAATCGACCTCATAAAACGCCATCGGGTTATAAGAAACGTCATCGTAATCGTCCGCAAAAAGCTCGGTAACAAGCGGTATGACCGCCGTGATCAACAGCAAAACCGCGAAAACGGCAGTTACGACAAGGAGAATCTTCTTGATACGTTTTTTATCGGCAGAAGTGTCGCGTTTTTGCGACACTTCCTTTTCGTTTTTGTTATTCATTAATTACGCGTTCTTTTCCGCGATTGCAAGTCTTGCGCAAACGGTCAAAAGGTCAGCCGCTTTTCCGAGTTCCTCACACGACGGGAAGGTCGGTGCGATACGGAGCTTGCTGTCTTCGGGATCTTTGCCGTAGGGGAACATTGCGCCTGCGGGGGTAATAACGAGTCCTGCTTCCTTGCAGAGCTCAACGGTGCGTTTTGCAGTTCCCTCGGGGAGAGAAAGCGTGAAGAAGTAGCCGCCGTTGGGCTTCGTCCAGGTTACGTTTTCAACGCCATCGAATCCCTTTTCGAATGCATCGTAGATGATATCGAACTTCGGACGAATGATGTTCATGTGAACCTTCATCTGTGCAACGACGTCGTCATAGCAACGGAAAACTCTCGAATGGCGGAGCTGGTTGAGTTTATCGTGACCGATGGTCTGAATCTTGAGAGCGTTGAGAATACGCTTTATGTTTCTCGGGCTGGATGCGATGCAGGAGATACCCGAGCCGGGGAAGGTGATCTTTGAGGTCGAAGCAAATTCAAAGAACATATCCTCGTTGCCGTATTTTTCCGCCTCGTGGAATATTTCAAGAACCTGATCGGGAGTATCGGTAAGGTCGTGAAGCACGTAAGCGTTATCCCAGAAAATACGGAAGTCCTTCGCCTTCGGACGGAGGGACGCGATGCGGCGGATAGTCTCATCGGAATAGCTGCATCCGAGGGGGTTCGCATACTTCGGAACGCACCACATACCTTTTATCGTTTCGTCCGAAGCGACGAGCGATTCGACCATATCCATATCGGGACCGTCGTCATAAAGAGGAATGTTGATCATATTGATATCGAAATATTCGCATATCGCAAAGTGGCGGTCATAGCCGGGGACGGGACAGAGGAAGGATATCTTCTCATATTTCGACCAGGGCTTGCAGCCGTCTTCAACAGGGTGAAGCATAGAACGTGCAACCGTGTCATACATAAGGTTAAGACTCGAGTTGCCGCCTACGATGATGTGATCAGAGGTTACGCCGAGCATTTCGCCGAAAAGACGCTTCATCTCGTCGATGCCGTCAAGTCCGCCGTAGTTACGGCAGTCGCCGCCCGTTTCGGAGAAGCAATCCTCGTTCGTTTTAACTGCGGTGAGGAGACGTTCCATCGTGGAAACCTGCTCAGGAGCGGGTTTACCTCTCGACATGTCGAGCTTGAGGTTCATCGCCTTATATTCGTCATATTTTTTCTGGAGTTCGATAACGTTCATTGTAAAGTACCTCGTGATTAAAATTCTGCGCTGCCCGTTGTTCTCGGGAAAAGTTCTACGTCGCGGATATTCGTGATACCCGTAATATACATAATAAGTCGTTCAAAGCCAAGACCATAGCCCGCGTGCTTGACACCGCCGTATCTGCGAAGATCGAGATACCACCAGTAGTCTTCTTTGTTGAGTCCGAGCTGAGCGAGGCGTTCTTCGAGAACGTCGAGACGTTCTTCTCTCTGAGAGCCGCCGATGAGCTCGCCGACACCGGGAACGAGCATATCCGCCGCCGCAACGGTTTTTCCGTCGTCGTTAAGGCGCATATAGAACGCTTTGATATCCTTCGGGTAGTCGGTGACGAAAACGGGCTTCCCGAAAACGGTCTCGGTGAGATATCTTTCGTGCTCGGTCTGGAGGTCGCAACCCCATTCAACGGGATAGTCGAACTTCTTGCCGCTGTTTTTGAGTATCTCAACCGCTTCGGTATAGCTTACTCTTGCGAAATCGCTCTCGACGAGCGCGGTAAGGCGGTCGAGAAGTCCTTTGTCGATGAATTTGTTGAAGAATTCCATCTCGGCGGGACATCTTTCGAGAACGTACTTGATGACGTACTTCGTCATTTCTTCCGCAAGCGACATATAGTCGTCAAGGTCAGCAAACGCGATCTCGGGCTCGATCATCCAGAACTCAGCCGCGTGGCGCGCTGTGTTCGAGTTCTCGGCACGGAAGGTCGGACCGAAGGTGTATACGTTAGCATATGCAAGCGCGAAGCATTCTGCTTCGAGCTGACCGGAAACGGTCAAGCTCGTGGGCTTGCAGAAAAAGTCTTTTGAGTAGTCAACGTTGCCCTTATCGTCACGGGGAGGGTTCGAAACGTCAAGCGTAGTAACCTTGAACATTTCGCCCGCACCCTCACAGTCGGAGGATGTGATGATCGGGGTGTTTACATAGACGAAGCCCTTGTCCGCAAAGAAGCGGTGGATTCCCTGAGCCGCAACCGAACGAACGCGGAAAACTGCGTTGAAGGTGTTCGCTCTCGGGCGGAGATGCGCCACGGAACGGAGGAACTCGAAGGAATGACGCTTCGGCTGGATCGGATAGTCAGGAGTCGATTCACCGGTAATTTCGATCTTCTTCGCCTTGAGCTCAAAGGGCTGCTTCGCCTCGGGAGTCAACTCAAGAACACCCTCTGCGATGATCGATGCGGGGATGTTGAGCTTTGTGATCTCTTTGTAATTCTCGAGAATTTCGTTTTCGAAAACGATCTGTATATTCTTAAAACAAGTACCGTCGTTAAGTTCAATAAATCCGAAGGCATTGGAGGAACGGATAGTTTTTATCCATCCGCCCAAGCGGACAAGCTTCCCGCCGAAGTTTTGCGGTTCGGAATAAATATCGCAAACGCGTGTTAAGGTTTCTTTAATCGCCATAAAGCCGATTTGCCTCCTAAAATTAGTTCCTATAATTATAACACCGCTTCTCCCCTATTGCAAGGGTTTTTTGGTTTTTTAATGGATTTTTCAATCATTTTACCGTGCATCTATTGAAAAAAAGGTGAAGTTGTGATATCATACAGTCATTAAAGCACAACAAAGAGGATAAAACGTGACGATATACGAACTTCTCAACCAAAAAAAAGAATATTTCAAAGGCAAAAAAGCTTTTATTTTTGATATGGACGGAACGCTCATCGAGTCGATGAAATACTGGAATCATCCGAAAAAGTACGGCTCGGACAGCTACCCATCCTTCCTCGATTTTATAAAGGACAAATATGCTCATGACATTGAGCCGAAGCCGCATTGCATGGAGCTTCTTCAGCTTCTTCACGACAACGGGATTCCCGTTTGTATCGCTAGCGACACGGCAAAGAGCATCGCAGAAGGATTCTTCAAGAGGCACGACCTTCCCTCGCTCATCGATTTTTACATCGGAAGCGACGACGTCGGCACTTTTAAGGCAGAATCCCCGAAAATCTTCCTTGAAGCAGCGAAAAAGCTCGGATTCCCGCCCGAAGAATGCGTTATTTTCGAGGACAGGGTTCAATATTGCAGAAGTGCGCTTGAATGCGGATTCTCGGTCGTCGGTGTTTTTGACGAGGACTGCAGAAACGACGTGCTTGAAATGCAACATATCTGCACCGACTATGTCTATGACCTCGGCAAGCTCTTGAAAAGCTCGAGCCCGTTTTAAATAAAAAACAAGTCTTTCGGAAGCGATCTGCTCACGAAAGACTTTTTTATATTTCCAAATTAAGCTCTTGAATCTCGTAATATTTCGAATTGTAAAAAAGAACCGGCTTTTTTGGGTTTTCCTTACGAACAACGAGATAGAGCATATCGCCGGGCGCAAAGCTTTCCGTTTGCGCAAGCGAAATAACGACTCGTCCCATTTTTTTGAGATACATCGCATGCTCGTAGTAATAACGGGTCTGATAGCGATGCTTTATCCAACGGTATTTCAGCTTGTCATCGCGTACAACGAAATCGATAGTATCGGTCACAACTATATGATCGCCCCTTTTGATGCCGTTGATCGCGCAGACAAAGCGAGAAATATTCCACGCAGTAAAAGCAACGGCAACGCCGATAGCCGCTATTGCCAATATCTTTATGAACAACAATCCGACCGCGTTAAACTGCCTCTCGAAAAGCCAAGTGAGCGTAAATATCGCCGAGATAACCAAAATCAAAACGTTAATTACTAAAAGAATCGTAAAATAAGCTCTTTCGGCCGCAATAAGATCGTCATAAACAACCCTTGGCGTTAACTTTTTCTTTTCGCCGTCGTTATTTAAATCAAGGTTTTCACTAACGTAATTTGACATTTTTCGTCCTAAATATGAGTAAACACCCGCATAGGCCGTGCCCCCGTGAGAATGAAACCCTGCTTTGTGCAGGTGGGTGTCCTCTCCGATGCTTTAGTGCTTCCAACGTCCGCACGCAGAATGCATGCGGGAGGCCTGCTTCACCACAGCGGAATATGGACTCCCTTTCATTATTGTGGGTTTTTACACAGGGCAGAGTCCGAAGACTATGCACGAACCCAGCAGGAGTATGTTTGACGTTTCAGAACAGCGCAGAACACGCGGAAACGTCATTAATTCAAGTTTTCAAGGAATAAAATTCTTCGAATTTTACTATTTCGAATAGTATTTCCGCGCTATGTTCAAAATAAACCTCTTGCGGTAGATTTCCACAGCTTCGGGTTTCTTTTGAACATTCTGCATCTATTCTGAAACGTCAAGATCAGCTTCATTCACAGCGCAGAACGCACGGAAACGCCTTTTCTTTTGGATTTCAAAGAATAAACTAATTATTCCTCAACTGCATCGAGGTCGATTTCGCCCATGAAGGTGTCCTCGAATGCATCTGCAACACGGTCAAACTCATCGTCGTCATCGATAGTAACGAGAAGCTCGTCGCCGTTTTCGTCGATCTCAACCTTGAGAACAACGTATTCATCTTCATCGCCGCCGAGGGGAATGAGAGCGAGGTACTTGTTATCGTCGATAACGAGTTCGCCGCAGAGCTCGAATTCCGCTTCGTTGCCTTCCTCATCGGTGAGGGTGAAAATATTTTCTCTTTCAAAATTTTCCATTATAAATTACCTCCGGTAACACATTATTTCCTCTATATTCTACAACCCAAGCGATTGATTGTCAATAGGATTTTCAACTTTCGTGCGACGGCAAAACTGCACGAACTCCTTTTTTTGACAGCGATTGACTTATTTGAGAAAATGCGGTATACTGATTGAAACAAATCAACGGAGTTAAGACATTTATGGCATTCATACCGAGAATTTACGTCGCGAGCGACCGCATCGCCGACGGAAAAGCATATATCGACGGTTCCGACGCGAACCATATTCTCCGCGTGCTCCGCAAGGAAAAGGGCGACACGCTCCATGTCTGCGACATGCACGGAAATTCTTACAATGCAATCATCGACGAGATTACGCAGGACGGGCTTTTTGCCGTCCTCGGCGAGCCCGAGAAGCAGAACAACGAGATGCCGTTTAAGGTCTCGGTATATCAATGCTTCCCGAAGGGCGACAAGCTCGAAACGGTAATACAAAAAGCCGTCGAGCTCGGGGCATACGAGATCGTCGCGGTTATGAGTGAGCGTTGCGTTGCGCGTCCCGACGGAAAAGCGTTTTCGAAGCGCATCGAACGCCTCAAAAAGATAAGCGAGTCGGCGGCGGCACAGTGCGGCAGGAATATTATTCCCGAAATCCGCGGAATTATCGGATACGATGCGGCGATCGAAGAAATCGCGCAGAAGGACATCGGCTTCATCTGCTACGAGGGCGACGGCACGCTTCCGATAAAGCAGATTCTCACCGAAACGCCCGAGACGATCGGGTTCCTCATCGGACCCGAGGGCGGTCTCTCGGAAAAAGAAACAGCAAAAGCGAGGGAGAAAAATCTCGCGCTCGCAGGGCTCGGAAAGCGCATTCTCCGCACCGAAACGGCAAGCGGCTACGTCCTCTCGGCGATAAGTGTTTTGCTTGAAATGTAAATTAAAAAGGGCATCTCTGCGATGCCCTTTTTTGTTTTTCCACTACTGCAAACAGTGTCGATTTTTCATAGAACGATTTTTCGTTTCGTCTTCGTTATTCTGCCAAGCGCGAAGTTTTTTTACGACATATTTTCTTTTATCATCTCCGCATACGCTTTTGCGAAGATGATCGCGGAGTTTTCGGCTTCCTCAATCGTATTTCCGCAGGAGCCGACCTCGAGGATAACGCTTCCTCTTGTGTGCATCTGATTGAACGCTGAGGTTCGGAGATTTATCGGACGCGCAAGGGTCGGATAGAGCTCGTTAAGCTTCGATTGCAAGTATGTTGAGACGGTCAGGTTATCGCGCCAGTTCGGATGGTTCGCACCGCCCTGATTCGTGCCGACGACGAGCATAAGCTGAGCGCATTTCTTTCCGTCAATCGTCGTAAGCGGTTTTATATTCCTGCCCGTCGCGTCGAAGACCGAGTCGCGGTGAAGGTCGATGACGAACTTGATGCTCGGGTTTTCGGAAAGTATTTTCTTTATGCCTTTGTTCGCATTCGTGTAGGATTTGCTGTAATCGTTTTTATCATACATCGTTTCGTCGTGAAGAACGGGGATTCCGAGGGATTCGAGCTCGTTTTTCAGAACCTCGCCGATATGTACGACCGTTTTTGCCTTCTCGTGCGAGCGAAACGCCTCGGTCGGCAGATAGTAATCTCTCCCCGACGGGAGATAGCTCTCGGTTCCGTGAGTATGGACGATAAGCACGAGGGGTTTTGATTTTTTAATCGTGCCTTTTATCGGAAAGGATTTTTTCAGAAAATCGTTTAGGTTGACGCTGAATTTCGTTTTGTTGAGCAGATTCAGCTCCGCCTTTTCGCCGATCGAATACCAGCAGAGGTTATTCGAAAAAACAGGTATCGCCGCCTCGTCGGACGGTGCGGACGGGATCTCGGGCTCGGGCTCTTCCTCGGGCGGTACGGGCTCGGGCGAGGTGTCTGTCTCAGGCGGAACGGGTTCCGGCGCGGTGTTGAATTCGGGCACGGAACCGCCTGCACTCAGCGAAAAAAGAGGTTTGCCCTCCGCGAGAACGGTCGTTCCGCCGAAAATCGCACGCGCAGTCTTTCCGCCGAGCTTCGGGGTCGATTTTGCGATGAACGGGATGGCATAAAAAGCGAGTGCGAGCATAACTATTCCAAGCAACAGACAGAAATATTTGGTTATCGCTTGTCTTTGGGTAACGGTTAATCTTCTTTTCATTTTTTATCACTTCCTCGCAAAAATTATATGCGAGGGGAACGATAAATATGACTCCCCTATTCAATAAATTCACTTATTTCGGAAAGCTCCATCCCGTGAAGTGCGATATTCAAAGACGCGGCAAGTAATTTTGCGGTCGAGCGCGCAATCACTTCGTTATCCTTCGGGGTTACGAAATTTGAGGTTTCGGGGCTTTTCAGGAGTTTTTCGATAATCGGTTCAAAATCGCCAACCTCCGAGCCGCAATATTCCTCGAACAGATCGTAGGCAAGCGTTGCCGCATCGACGACCGAGGGTATCCCTATCGAAACGACGGGCGAGCCGAGAAAGTCGGAATCGAGCGCACGACGCTTGTTCGAAACGCCCGAGCCGGGCGAGATGCCCGTGTTCGAGAGCTGAACCGTCGTGGCAAGTCGTTCAAGTCGGCGGGATGCGAGCGAGTCGATGAGTATGACGCACCTCGGTTTTATTGCATCGCAAACGCTTTTTATTATTTCCGCGCTCTCGATTCCCGTCTGACCGAGCACTCCGGGGGCGATCGCGGCGACAGATGAAAAGCCAACTGAAGTGAACAGCTCGGAATCGAGATGCTCGATATGGCGCGTGACAAGAAGCTTTTCGACCGTGCGCGGACCCAAGGAATCGGGCGTGATTTCCCTGTTCCCGAGCCCTGCTACGAGGACGGTTCCGTTTCCGTCGGGGAGAAGCGCCGAAATTTCTGCCGAGAGAGTTTTTGCAATCTCGTTGAATTTTGATTTTTCGACTTCCCAAACGCGTCCGATGTCGACGGTTATATATTTTCCTTTCGGTTTCCCCGAAAGGGTGACGCCCTCGTCGGAAAAAATCTCCGCTTCGGTTATTTTTAGCCCGTTTTTCAGGGTTTCCTCGACCTTTATGCCCGATTTTTCACCGTGGAGCTCATGAACCTCCATTGCAAGATCAGTTCGCTTTTTGAACATATTCTTCCCCTTTTTTATCATTTTCTTTATACATTCTGCCCGAATTGAATTTTTTTATAATTTTTTGAAAATACCTATTGCAAAAGTGAAAAAAGTATGGTATGATGTAACGGTTCCAAAATACGAATGGGAGGTGCAAGTGCATGCCTAACATCAAATCTGCTAAAAAGCGTGTAAAGGTTACCGAAGTTAAAACGCTTCAGAACAAGATGTTCAAATCTGCTATGAAGACTTCTGTTAAGAAGTACAAAGCTGCTATCGCTGAAGGCGATAAGGCTCTCGCAGAAAAGACATATCTCGAAGCTGTCGGCATGGTTGACAGGGCTGTTTCCAAGGGCATTCTTCACAAGAATAATGCTGCTCACAAGAAGAGCCAGTTCACTAAACTTCTCAACGGTTTAGCCTAAATTATATTTTAAGGCGGCGTAAGACGCTTACTGTCGCCTTAAATGATTCGCGGGTGTAGTTCAATGGTAGAATTCCAGCCTTCCAAGCTGGCCGTGCGGGTTCGATTCCCGTCACCCGCTCCAAATATGTGCCTTTAGCTCAGCCGGATAGAGCAACTGCCTTCTAAGCAGTAGGTCGGGGGTTCGAGTCCCTCAAGGCACGCCATATATGGTGGCTGTAGCTCAGCTGGTTAGAGTACCAGGTTGTGGCCCTGGGGGTCGCCGGTTCGAACCCGGTCAGCCACCCCAGAAAAAACGACGTGTAAATACACGTCGTTTTTTAACTAAATCCGTCTTTTGACGGGATAAATCCCGCTCCCGCGAGATGAAATCCCTTCGTGATGAAATCCGACTCCGTCGGGAGAAAAGGACGGATTTGATTTCATCTGCAAAGCAGATTTCATCCGAGCCAAAGCTCGGATTTCGTCGTGCCGTGCGCGATTTCATTAATTTCATTAATTATTGCACCCAACAAAAAAGCCCGCGATTGCGGGCTTTTTTACATTTTAGTTTAGAGTGAAGCGATTAACAATAATACAACAAATCGCCGTAAGTCGGGAAAGGCCAGCAGGTGCGGTCGGTGAGCATTTCCGCTTCATCGGCGGAGCGGCGAAGTTCGGACATGATCGGAAGAACCTCGTCACGGCAATAAACACCGCAATTTTTGCTGTTGAGGTTACGCTGAGCGTGTTCCGCGTTTGCGGAAAGGCGTTTGAGCGATGCAGACATCTCATCGGAAAGCTCGATCAAACGCTTGAGCGTTTCGGACGTATGGTGCGGTATCGGAGCGCCGATCGACTTGAGCGTTGCGACGGTATCGGCAAGAGTCTTGATATAAGAGCCGACGGCAGGAAGGATATCCTTACTTGCCATATCGCACATCGTCAGTGCTTCGATAGTTATAATCTTGCAGTAAGATTCAAGAAGAATATCGTGACGCGAGCGAAGCTCTTTTTCGGTATAGACCTTATGACGCGTAAAGAGCGCGATATTTTTCTCGGTAACGAAATGAGGAAGCGCGTCGGCGGTCGTCGGGAGGTTGAGAAGTCCGCGGCGTGCCGCTTCGAGTTTCCATTCGTTCGAATAGCCGTCACCGTTGAAGATGATGCGTTTGTGTTCTTTTATCGTACGGCGGATAAGTGCCGAAAGCGCGGTTTTGAAATCGTCCGCTTTTTCAAGCTCGTCCGCGAACTGCATCAAGCAGTCGGCAACGATCGTATTTATGACAACGTTCGGTTCGGCAACGGACATTGCGGGACCGGGCATTCTGAACTCGAACTTGTTACCCGTGAACGCAAAAGGCGAAGTACGGTTGCGGTCGGTCGTATCCTTCGGGAAGGTCGGGAGAACGTGAACGCCGATCTCCATCTGGGTTTTCTCGGCGCCGTAATAAGGAATTCCTTCGTCGATCGCATCGAGAATCGCAGTAAGCTCGTCGCCGAGGAACATCGAAACGATTGCAGGAGGTGCTTCGTTCGCGCCGAGACGGTGGTCGTTACCTGCGGTTGCAACCGAGATACGCAAGAGGTCCTGATGCTCGTCAACCGCTTTTATGACAGCGCAGAGGAAAAGAAGGAACTGCGCATTTTCGTGAGGATGCTTTCCGGGGGAAAGAAGGTTCATGCCTTTATCGGTAGAGAGCGACCAGTTATCGTGCTTACCGCTGCCGTTGATTCCCTCAAAGGGCTTTTCCTGAAGAATACAAACAAGGTCGTGGCGTTCCGCGATTCGCTTCATTGTCTCCATTGTAAGCTGGTTATGGTCGATTGCGGTATTTGCAGTGCCGTAGATAGGCGCAAGCTCGTGCTGGCAGGGCGCGGCTTCGTTATGCTTCGTTTTCGAGAGAACGCCGAGCTTCCAGAGCTCTTCGTCAAGATCTTTCATGAATGCGGAAACGCGCGTTTTTATTGCACCGAAGTAATGGTCCTCGAGCTCCTGACCTTTCGGGGGTTTTGCGCCGAAAAGGGTTCTTCCGCAAACAACGAGGTCTTCGCGCTGGTTGAAGAGATATTTATCAACGAGAAAATATTCCTGTTCGGGTCCGACGTTTGCCTCGACGTGTCTCGCCTCGGTTCCGAAAAGCTTCAAAATTCTCATTGCTTGCTCGTTAAGTGCTTCCGAAGAACGGAGAAGCGGTGTCTTTTTGTCAAGTGCTTCGCCGCCGTAGGAGCAGAAAACGCTCGGGATACAGAGGGAGCCGTCTTTTATGAACGCGTAAGAGGTCGGGTCCCAAGCGGTATAACCGCGCGCCTCAAAGGTCGCACGAAGACCGCCCGAGGGGAAGCTCGACGCGTCGGGTTCGCCTTTTATGAGTTCTTTACCCGAGAAGGACATAATTACGTTTCCGTCGCTCGTCGGAGAAAGGAAGCTGTCGTGTTTTTCGGCGGTAATACCCGTCATCGGCTGGAACCAATGGGTATAATGAGTTGCGCCGTGCTCGATAGCCCAATCCTTCATCGCTTCCGCAACGACGTTCGCAACGGTGATATCAAGGTCATCACCGCGCTGGATGGTATGCTTCAAGGATTTGTAGACCTCTTCGGGCAGGCGTTCTTTCATAACTTCGCGGTTAAAAACCAGCGAGCCGAACATTTCAGGTACGTTTTTCATACGTTTTCCTCCGACGGGAAATATTTTTTCGAGTTTAATTATATCCGAAAAGTCGTATATTGTCAACGAAAATTCAGCCAAAACGAAAATTTTCGGAATATATGCTCCCGAAAAAGGAAATTATATGATTACAACAAAATCAACGGAGGTTATTTATGTCACCAAAAGAACTGCTTTATATCGAGGATGCACTCGGTCACACAAAGCAAATCAAAACCGTCTGCACAGACTTTTCTTCCCAGCTCGGAGACGTCGAGCTTTCAAACTTCGTTTCGGACCTCGCGAAAAAACAGCAATCCACGTTCGACAAATTCTACAATCTGCTTTGAGAGGAGAAAAATTATGCAGGATCAGGTAATTATGAACAACATTCTCACTTCGGTGAAGAATGCTTGCGATATTTTCATGCATGGTGCGATCGAGTCGCCCACGCCCAACGTAAACAACGCGTTCAAGCAGGCGCTTAACGACTGCCTCTGTATGCAGAACGAGATATATTCGAAGATGGCGCAAAAGGGCTGGTATCCGTCAACTCAAGCGCCTCAGCAGCAGATCGAACAGACAAAACAGAAGTATTCTAATTAATATCGAAAAATGCAGGTTGAAAAACCTGCATTTTTTCTTATATATCGATTTTGTTCGTGAATTGAAGCGGAAGCCCCTCGGCATGGAAGTGCGACGTATCCGAAACGGCAAGGCATATCGGCGCGGTAAAGCCGTCGGGATTGTTCTTGAAATGAACGATCGTCATCGAAGAATGGTTCATATCAAACGTCGACCAATAAAGCACAGGCGGAATCGCTAGAAGGTGTGAAAGCCAAGTCGTGCCGAACCCCTGATGACAGAAAACCGCAACGCGTTCATCGTTCGGACGGATTATACGGTAGTTCATTCCCTCTCGTTTATAGCCGAGTTTTTCGAGAAACGCATCCGACTCACGTTGTATGCGCTCATACCCCTCTTTCGCTTTTGTTTGACAGAACGGCTCCGCCTCATACCAGCGGTCGCCGAGTGCGAGAACCCCGGGCGTTTTGTATCTTGTAGTCTGAACGTGGAAGCACCAATTTAATCTCCCGTCAAGCTCGGGATCGTTAAAGGTGAATTCCTGCCATGTGTGCGCTTCGCTCGTCCAATCCTCAATCTCGGGTTTTATGCCGAGCAGCTCGCAGGTCGGCTCTGCCGTCATGCGTGCGCGGTTCATCGGAGAAGTATAAATTCTGTCAAGACCGTTAACGGCAAGACGTTTTGCAAGGGCTTTTGCCTGTAACTTCCCTTTTTCGGTCAAGCTGTCGGGATCATAGATCGGATCGCCGTGGCGGATTACGTAGAGTAACATACAGTCTCTCCTTATTTTGATTCAACGATATAAAAATAGGAAGACGTCGGGGAATTTATTATCCTGAATTTTGCACAGCAATACTGACGTCTGTCGAGTTTTGAGAGCATTTCGTTTATGAGCTCGCCCTCTATCTCCCCTTCCTCGTGACCGGGGTAGACCGCGATGAGCAAAATCGCATCCTTATCGAGCAAGGAAATCGCGGTTTCGATCGCGGAAAGCGTCGTTTCGCGCTTCGTCGTTATCGATTTATCGCCGCCGGGAAGATAGCCGAGGTTGAACATCCCTGCTTTTATCGGGCGGTCGATATAATTTTTCGCGTTATGGTGCGAATCGCATATCAAGGTGTAATTCTCGGGCGCGCCGTTTTCCTTGAGGCGTTTTTCGGTACTGATCAGCGCGCTCGGTTGGATATCAAACGCAAAAACGTGACCGTTCTCGCCAACAGTTTTCGAGAGGAAAAGCGTATCGTGGCCGTTCCCCATCGTAAAATCCGCAACGGTATCGCCCGATTTGATGTGTTTTAATATAAAGCTTTTTTCGGTTTCGAGTATATCAAGCATAGTTTCACCATTATCTGCGGAAGAGGCGGTTGAGTTTTTTGAAATATCCGCCATCAAGCGAGTTCATCATATCCGTCGTGGCGCGGAATTTCCATTTTCCGCTGTCGTCGCCGGGGATATTCATTCTTGCATCGCTGCCAAAGCCGCACATATCCTGAAAAGGAATTATTGCGAGGTTCGAGCTCGAGCGCCATACGGTCTCGATTATCTTTCGGCAGGCAGGCGCGTTATAACCGCCCTTGCCCCAATCTCCGACGTCAAAACCGCAGTAATCAAGCGCAAAACCGCGTTCCTCCTGCGTCGCTTCCCAGAGCCATCCGAGGAGAGTGTTGTTGTCGTGCGTGCCGATATAGGCGATGCAGTTTTTCGGGTAGTTATGAGGAAGATGAGTCGAATCGCCGTTCGGCTCAAATCCAAACTGGATTATTCTCATACCGGGAAAACCGCTTTTTTCGAGAAGCTCGATAACATCCTCGCCAAAGCTTCCGAGGTCCTCGGCAATTATCGGAACGTCGCCGAGAGCGTCTTTTACCGCCTTGAAGAGCGAGATTCCGGGGCCTTTTATCCATTTTCCGTCTTTTGCAGTCTTCGCTTTGCCGTCGACCGCCCAATAGGATGCGAACGCGCGGAAATGGTCGATACGAAGCATATCGTAAAGCGTGAAGGAATACTTAATGCGCTTTATCCACCACGCATAACCGTTTTTCTTGTGGTATTTCCAGTTATAAAGAGGGTTGCCCCAAAGCTGACCGTCCTCGGAGAAATAGTCGGGCGGAACGCCTGCAACACGCTCGGGTCGGTAGGTATCGGGATCGATATCAAAAAGCTCGGGGTTGCCCCAAACGTCCGCACTGTCGCGCGAAACGTAGATGGGCATATCGCCGATGATTTTTATTCCGTAAGAATTTATTTCCGATTTCGTTCTTTCCCATTGAGTCGCGAAAAGATACTGGACGAACGCGTGAAAACGCATTTCGTCTTTGTATTCATCCGCAAACGAGATCGCCTCAACGTAATTCGAGCCCTTTTTCCATTCCCAAAAAGGTCGTCCGCCGTTTTCGCTCTTCAGCGCGCGGTAGAGACAATGGTTGAAAAGCCCTTTTTCCTCGACAAAATCATCGAGCTTTTTCAAAAAGGCGTTATCGAGACGCGAGAAAGCGAGGCGCGTTAACTTCTCGCGGTTTTCGCGTGCGAAGTCATAGTCGGCAACGTAGGGCGTACCCGTATATTGCGACATATTCGCTTCCGCACGGGTTATAAATCCGTCGTCAGCCATCATATCGGGGCTTATATAAAGCTCGTTACCCGCGAACGCGCTGTCCGAGCCGTAGGGCGAATTTGCGTAGTCGATGGGCGTGAACGGAAGCACCTGCCAATAAGAAAAACCCATTTCGGAAATTCTTCTCGCAAAATCAACCGCTTCTTTTCCGAACGTTCCGACACCGTAAGACGACGGAAGCGAGGAAAGACTCAAAAGCACGCCTGAACTTCTTTTTTTGATACTCATATGAAATCTCCACAAACAAAGAAATCTTTTTGATAGTATAACTCAACACCAGCAAATAATCAATATTTTCAAGAAAAAAACAACCGTCGGGAATTCCGACGGTTGTCAAAAACACCGCTTGTTATTTTTGAGGCAGATAAATATAAATAAAATCGGAATATTGATAATCCCACACAGGCGAATAATCGAGATTTTCAACGTATTCTCTCGTTAAAATGCCGTTTTCATTGTACGTATACGTTCGCGTATAAGGATAATCATTCTTGCCTTCGGTTTTGAACTGAACCGTTTTTATTAGGTTTCCGTTTTTATCGTAAGTGTGGTCAAGTCGCGTGGTTACGTTACCGTTCTTATCTATCGCTGAAGAACTTATTTCGTTACCGTTATCGTCATATACATACGTATTTTTGTATTCTCCGTATTCTGAGAAAGTTGTTTTTTCGATATATCTTCCCTTTTCATCATATACGTATTTTGTTTCGGTCACTTCGTCCTTATTGCGATAAGTCTTCGTTTCCTTGATGCAATTGTTTTTATCATCGAAAACGTAGGTATAAATAACGTCGTCGTTACCATCGGAATCGTCGGGGTCACGGCACACCTTTTTGATAATGTTTCCGTTTTCGTCATAGGTGAACTGCGTAAGTTCTTTTTGCTTTTCGTCAAGAATCTTAAGTGTGGTTTCGACAAGTCCCTTTTCGTTATAGGTATATTCACTCGTTCTTTCCGATTTTTTGGTCTTTTCGAAGATCAAGTCGCCACGCTGGTTATATTCACACATCATGAAATCCGTTGAGAATTCGTTTCGAAGCATTGTTTTCTTACTTATTTTTCCGTTTTCGTGATATTCGAAATCGGTCTTTTCCTCGCGAATTTTTCCATTGTAATCAATTGATGTGTCTCTGATAATATCTCCGCGTTCGTTGTAAGCATATTCCTGCGTTTCGGTCGTTCCGTTTGCGTTTGTGGTAATTATTTTTGTTTGTCTTCCCTTTTCGTCATATTCATACGCAAACGTTTCAACAAAAACGTAAGGTTCTTTGTCGTTGTCCGTGTGCCAAGAAGTCGTTTTCTTCTCGGTTGAGTCACCGCGTTCGTTCACCTTATATTCAATCACAGTAATTTCATTCTTCTTCGTTTCGGTGTCTTTTATGAGAAATCCATTTTCGTCATAAGTATATTCCCGGTCGTAAGTATTGCTTTCGGTATTGACAAATTCGTGTTTGAGTTTTTTCCCGTTTTCATCATAAGTATCGCGATAGTAATAAACAAAGTTCTTTTCTTCGCTTTCGCCGACCTTATAATAATATTCATAATAGCAAACATTCCCGAAGCTATCGTATTCATATTTATGACAATATGTAAATGTATTTTCGAGTTTTTGGGAATTATCGTAAGAATAGTTTGTTTCCGATTGGAAAATAAGCTGTCCTTTTTCGTTATAGGTTTTTTCTATTTTTTTGTCTATATTTTCCAATCCGTTTTCATACAGTTCTGACGTTAACATGTTGCCGTTTTCGTCATATGTGTATTTATAATCAAAGGTCCAATCATAGTGGGTTTTCTCGCTGTAGGTATGACTGTCAACGTGAATCGGGTCACCGTACTCGTTAAATGTGGTTTCTATACGGTCGTTATAAACATCGTAAACTATTCTGTCGAGCTTTGTATGAAGCACTTTGAAATCCCCAAGCATTTTCTTCGCCTCATCATCGTGGCGGTTTGCGTAAAGAAGTGTATACGCTTCTTTATATTTCAGCTCGGTTATAAGCGCGTTCGCTTCTTTGATGAATGTTTTTTCGGCATCGTCTCCTTCGGATGTACAGGACGCAAAAAGCATAACCGACACTATCAGAAAAGCAATCAGTTTTTTCATGGCGTTTTTCCTCTTTTCAAATTGAAATAATTACTTCAGAATCATTATACCCGCTCAGCAACGAAAAAGCAAGCCGATTCCCTCAAAAGCAAAAACAACCGTCGGGAATTCCAACGGCTGTTTGAAGTTAAATCAGTTCTTTTTTGCGGTAGCGGAGTTGAGACCGAAGGTGATAACGATAACAACACCGACAACAACGAAGATACCGAGCATACCGAGGCCCATGTACTTCAAGTTTCTCGTCAAGCCCTCGTTACCGAAGCCGAAGAAGCTGAGCTCAACGCCCATATCTTCCTTTTCCTCGGAAGCGTTTTCCGAAACCGCAACCGAGGTTTCGGGAGCGACGGATTCCTCGGCGGAAGCCGTGAAGGCAAACACGCTCAAAAGGGTAAGCACAGTCAAAAGAACAACAAAAATCTTTTTCATATCAATATTCTCCTTTCAACGCATTAACCGAAGAAGTTGAGGATCATACCGCCTGCGATAACAGATGCGATCTGACCTGAAACGTTAACACCGGTTGCCTGCATAAGAAGGAAGTTCTGGGGATCTTCTTTGAGAGCCATTTTGTGAACAACACGTCCCGCCATAGGGAATGCGGAGATACCTGCCGCGCCGATCATGGGGTTCATCTTCGTCTTGAGGAAGATGTTGAGAACCTTCGCGAAGAGAACGCCGCCTGCGGTATCAACGATGAACGCAACGAGACCGAGACCCATGATGAGAAGAGTTGCAGGGCTCAAGAACTGCTCTGCCTGCATCTGAGCCGCGATCGTAATGCCGAGGAAGATGGTGATGAGGTTTGCGAGAACCTTCTGAGCAGTTTCGGAAAGGGAGTTGAGAACGCCGCACTCACGGATGAGGTTACCGAACATAAGGAAGGCGATGAGGGCAACCGAGTCGGGAGCGATAAGACCTGCGATAATCGTGAGGATTATCGGGAAGAGAATCTTCGTGGTCTGGGAAACCTCGCGCTGAACGTAAGGCATTCTTATCATACGTTCTTTTTTCGTGGTGAGAAGCTTGATGACAGGGGGCTGAATGATCGGAACGAGCGCCATATAAGAATATGCCGCAACCATGATCGCGCCGATGTAGTTCGAATCGAGCGCCTGAGCAACGACGATCGAGGTAGGACCGTCAGCCGCACCGATAATTGCGATCGAAGCCGCGTCTTTATCAACAAAGAACATCGAAGCCATGCAGAGAGTGAAGAAAATACCGAACTGAGCCGCCGCGCCGAAGAGCATAAGCTTCGGGTTCGAAAGAAGCGGGCCGAAGTCGATCATCGCGCCGATACCGATGAAGAGTATCAACGGGAAAAGTTCGTTTGCAATACGTGCGTTATAAAGCGTTGTAAGCGCACCGTGCTCGCCAACCGCACCCGAAAGAGGGAGGTTTACGAGAATCGCACCGAAGCCGATGGGAAGCAAGAGGGTCGGTTCCATATCCTTCTTGATCGCAAGATAGATGAGAACGCCGCCGATGATCCACATAACGACCATTTTCCAGTCGAGATTCAGCACGTTACCGAATACTTCCAAAAGAGCATCCATGTTTTAATTTCCTTTCGTTTTCAAAATATTCATAGACTTATGGATTTTAACACAAACGCAACGATAAATCAATATTATTTTCGCTCTTCGATTCATTTATACGGTAAAGATACAGTAAAGAAAGGGTCTTGGACGTATATAAAAAGGTTGTTTACATCCGATGCTTTTGGTGGTATACTACTAACAGCAGTATCACACGACACAAAGGAGGTTTAATCATTGCTTAAAGATATATTGACACCCAAAAAGGTCATTTTTGCGCCGATATCCCACACGGAGCTGAGAGGGCAAAATTCCCGTTCGCGCGGGGTTACGCTCGTAAACGGCAATCTTACCGGAAACTCGAGACAGGATATATCCGGCGTTTCGGCAAGAGTTTACAAAAACGGAACCTACGGTTTTTCGTCGATGGCGGAATATTCTCCCGAGGCGGCGGAAGCGGTTCTCCGCGCCGCGACCGAAAACGCGGATTTTATGGATAAGCACGTCAACAAAGGAAAGCCGTCACTTCCCTTGCTCGGAAATTCGAGCCGTACGCTGAACACCGATATCGACGATGCCGACCAGAAGGCATACATCGATTTTGCGAGAGAAATAGACAACTATATCGCGCAGAAATACAAAAACCTGAAAAGCCGTACGGTTGGCGCGCGCGAGGACTCGATGGAAAAGATACTCTGCGTCTCGGACGGATGCGACGCGCACACCTGTCTGCAGAGATCGTATATCTACGTTTTTCTGAACGCGGAAACGAACGACGGCGTTCCCGTCGAGCTTTTTGAAGCATACGGCGGAGAGGGCAGCTTCAACTCAAACTTCAAAAACCCCGAAGACCTGTTTCCCAAAATCGACGGGCTCTATGAAAAGCTTATGCAAAAACGCGAGGGCATCTACGCCGATGCGGGTGAAAAAACAGTCATTCTCGGCGGTATGATGACGGGTATGCTCGCGCACGAGGCGGTCGGTCACACGGTCGAAGCCGATCTTGTGCTCGGCGGAAGCGTTGCGGCGCACAACCTCGGCAAGGTCGTTGCAAGCGAAATCGTAAACCTTACCGACTTTGCGCACACCGCGTTCGGAAATAAGACTCCCCTGCCCGTCTACGTCGACGACGAGGGCGTTATTGCGACCGACGCGAAGATAATCGAAAACGGTGTTTTGGTCGGATATATGAACAACCGCGAGTCCGCTCAGCATTTCGGTATGCAGCCCTGCGGAAACGCGCGTGCTTGGGCGTTCTCGGACGAACCGCTTATCCGCATGCGCAACACGGCGATCCTTCCCGGGCATGACAAGCTTGAGGATATGATTGCATCGGTCGAGGACGGTTATTATCTCCTCGATTCGAGCAACGGTCAGGCAGACACAACGGGTGAGTTTATGTTCGGTGTTTCGATGGGTTACGAGATCAAAAACGGACGTCTCGGACGCGCACTTCTTGACACGACGATATCGGGCGTTGCGTTCAGCATGCTCAAAACCGTCGATATGATTTCCGACAAGGCAGAATGGTACAGCTCGGGATTCTGCGGAAAGAAGCAACCCATGCCCGTCGGCATGGGCGGTCCTGCAATTCGATGCAAGGTTATGATCGGAGGCAGATAAAAGATGGAAAAATTCAGAATTATTGCAGAAAATATACTCAAAAGAGCGAAAGAACTCGGTGCGGATATGGCGCACTGCTCGGTAAGAGAAAGCGAAACGCGCGAGTTCAACGTTGACGGAAACGAATTTTCTCTTTTCAGAACGCTTTTTGACAGAAGCGTTTCGATCACGGTTTTCGTCGAGAACAAAAAGGGCTCGGTTTCGATCAACCGCTTTGACGACGACTCGATAAACGAGGCGGTTGAAAACTGCATTTCCGCCGCGAAAAGCTCGAACCCCGACACGGCTTGGGAGCTTGCAAAAGACGTCGGAGAGAAGCATTTCAAGCGCGGTGCGCTTATTCCCGACACGGAAAAGCTCTTCTTCCGCACGAAAGAGCTTCTTGAGGACATCAAGACCCGTCATCCGTCGATAATCGTCGAGCAGATGATCGTTACTCATACTTCGTCGAAGGGTGTTTATATGAGTACGACGGGCAACACCTATTTCAGCGAAAGCGGACGATACAACGCAGAGCTTATGTACTCGGCGCACGAAGGTGAGAACGCAACCTCGTTCTTCGGAAGCGACGTTACGGTCACCGATCTCGAGCGTCCGTTCATCGAATGCGCGTTCATCGAGCGCGAGCTCACCGACATCGAAAATCAGATTTACTCAAAACCTACGGAGGGCAAGTTTACGGGTACGGTCATCTTCACTCCCGGTTGTCTTGTCGGAACGGTTTTCGGAAATATATGCGAGAATTTTGCGTCGGACAGCGTGCTTCTTGACGGAACATCACTCTGGAAGGACAAGCTCGGGGAGAAGGTTGCCGACGAGAGAATCAATATTTCGTTCAACCCGAGTGATGATCGCATCGTCAACGGTCAGTTATTTACGGGCGAGGGATTTATCGCCGAGGATTTTGATTTCATAAAAGACGGCAGACTTCAGAGCTTCCTCCTTTCGCAATACGTCGCGAACAAGACGGGCAACGAGCGCGCAAAGAACAGCTCGTTCTCGATGATAGTTAAATCGGGCGAAACACCTCTCGAAGAGATGATTAAGAACGTCAAAAAGGGCGTTATCATCGGCAGATTCTCGGGCGGAAGCCCCGGAACGAACGGTGAATTCTCGGGCGTTGCGAAAAACGGATTTTATATCGAGGACGGCAAGATCGTCTCGGCTTTGAGCGAAACGATGATAAGCGGAAACCTCGCAGAAATGCTTAACAACCTTGTTGATATAAGCAGCGAAACACTTATTGACGGCAGTGTTGTTGCGCCTTATATGGCGTTTGACGGCATAACCGTTTCGGGTAAATGATTATGAAGAAGATTTTAGCTTTTATACTCGTTATAGTTTTCTGTTTTTCGATTTCGGGATGCGGTAACGACAAGGATATCGTGACCGAAGTGCGTTTTACCGTTTATGAAAACTCGGGCAGAGATATGGTCAGCTTTTATATGACGTCAGACGTTGAGCCGTTTGGTGTCTGGAATGTCTCGATCCCCGAAAGCAGCGGTTTCAAGGTCTTCCACGAAAGCGACGAGACGAACGACTACGGCACGTTCGGTATGGGCGGAAGCGCGTCTTATAAGACGCTTATACTCGAGCCCGTCACCGAGGGCGAAACGACGGTTTCGTTCGCGCTCTCAAAGGGCGACAAAACGCAGGAATTCAACCTCAAAGTCACAAAAGACGACTCGGGAATGCTCCGTATTAAGTGCACCGAGGTCAAGAAATAGTAAATTCAATACTAAACAAAAAAAGACAGGAACGCTTCCTGTCTTTTTGTTTTGGTCGGAGTGAGAGGATTCGAACCTCCGGCCTCGTCGTCCCGAACGACGCGCTCTACCAAACTGAGCCACACCCCGAAATATCACGTGCGAGATGTATTATATAACAAATAGATACGATTGTCAACCAAAAAACAAAAATTGGTTAAAATAAAAATGATTGGTTTTTTGTGCATCAAAACAAAAACGGGACTTGCGTCCCGTTTTTTTATTTCTTTTTTCTCTTGAAAATTTTGCTTCGGAAAAGGATTATATTCAACGCGACGAACAAAAGGAAGAGAATTACCGTCGTGAGTATCGGTTTTACGGGTGCGAGAGTCGCGAGGATCATAAGCGGGAAACCGAAGACGATTGCAGGGAAATTTTGATAGACGAGGTTATCCGCAACCGGAGTTTTGAAATCACCGTCTATTTCACGGAGGAGTATTACGCCCGTGCTCGCCGTTCCGGTAAGCATGCCGTACATCGCAAGGAACTGCTCCTCGGGATATTCCTTGAACAGCGTTTTTGCGACGAAATGGTTATAAGTATAAGTTACAAGAAGTCCAAGAATGCCGACGGTAAGTATTACGCCCCAATATTTTTCAAGCGCGCCGAATCTTATCGCCGCGATGCCCGCAACGACCATCACATCATAGAAAAAGTTACTTGCACGAGTCATAAGGAATTTGTTTGTATGCTCGCGTCTTATTATTAACTTCTTTTTTCTTAGGAATCCCATAACCCATTTAACGAGAGTTGCGGTAAGCACGCCAAGCAGGAAGTTAAATCCAAAAATAACCGATCTCATATTCGGCAACAGGTTTCCGAGGATATGCATCAAAACATACGCCAAGAAATAAGAAAGAGCGATCAATGCTATCTGAATCGTCATCTTATCGATGCTTTCCTGCATCGGGCTCTCATCGTCGGACTGTATCTGCTCCGAACGGATAACACCCTCTTGACTCTTTTTTGCGCTTATTTTGCCTTTTTTGCGAAGTACGTTAAGATGAATGACGCCGCCCAAGCTTGCGCTTATGAAGCCGAGTGCCGCGATCGTAAGTCCGAAGCTCTTTCCGCCCGAGAACCCGAAATCGTATTCATAAATACCGCCGTAGTTGAGCGCCTGTCCCGTGCCCTGACCGTAGCCAAAGGGAAGAAGCAAGCCCGCCGCGGAGAAAAAGTCGGAAACGAAATAAGCGGCAATAATGGTTATTACCATACCCAAAACGCCCTGAAGAAGATAGGTCGAAACGGTCGTAACGCCCGTGTTGAAAATCTCACTTGCGCGTTTTTTCGTGAGAGTGCCGTTTGAGTTCGTAAACGTAGCGGCAATAAATCCGAGGGCAAGAGTGTGATAGGTAATCACCTCGAGTACAGCCGTTCCGTTGCCTCCGAAAAACGCAGTATCAAACATAACGTTGCCGGTAAACGCTTTGTAAACACCTGCAATTGCAACGAGGATACCACCCGCGAGAACCGAGGTCGGTATGAGCGATGCTTCGAGCAATTTCACGTTCTTTTTAAGCATATTTGCGGCGAGAAGACTCATAAGCAGAGTTGCGATGAGGTTAAACCCGCCCCAAACGTTAAAGTCCCAAAAATTTTCCATTTTCGTCACCTTTGATTATATTTTTCGCGCGGTAGCAAATATTTACGTATTTGAGCGCGTTGAAGCGTTTTCCGCCTTTTAACTGATAGACCTTTTTGTTGTGGTAAATATTAAGCTTATTCCGTCCCAAAACCGCGATAGCCGTTATTTCGGAATAGGGGAAAACGAGGGTGTTTTCTTTTTCTTCGTCGATCGTTATTCGATCGCCGTAGAGTCGTATTTCACAATTCTCACGAAGAAGAACCTTCTCTTTATAGACGATGACCTCGGAAAGGTTTGCGTTATCCTCAAAAAGCGGTTTTTCGCATTCCTTCGTCACGTCAAGCGAGTTGACAAAATCCTTCTGATAATCATACCATTCCGTAAAGAACGAAAAAGGAAAGTCGAATCCGACACCTTTGAGTTTTTTATCGGTACAGTATTCAACCTTGCGGTTGCATTTTTTACATTCGACAAAGTTGCCGTTGCTTTCAAATTCGGCAAGTCCGCAGAAAGGACATACGTAAACGGCGCGTTCGAGATACTCTGCACGTTTTTCGGACTTAAAAATGCCGTCGGAAACGCCCTCGTTAACGAAAAGGCCTTTTTCGATGATTTCAAAAAGCTCGTCGTCGGTGAGATTTTCATATTCCTCGGGCTCGATAACGCGCGAGACGTAAGACCTCATCTTCCCTTTCCGCGTTACGTCGCTCCAGCGTGGCTGAACGCCGTAACCGCCCTCGATTTTGTAGAGCGCAATCGGAAGCTTCAACCTTTTTGCGAGCATCGCAACGGAGGGGCTCATATACTCGGTCTTTCCGCTGTAGGTACGGTTGCCCTCGGGCGCAAGCGCGATCGTTCCGCCCTCTTTTGCAACGCGCATACAGTTAAGCACCGCAGTAACGTCGTTCGTCTGTTTTTTTATCGGAATCGGCGCGACGAGCCAGCGTATGAGCGAGGAGACCCAACCTTTTGAGAAGATATCCTCGGTCGCGAGGTAATAAACAGGTCCTTTGAACGACATGCCCACAAAAAACTGATCGAACGGCGTCTGGTGGTTGATAAGTATAAGGTACGCGCGGTCGCCCTGTTTTTCGAATCGCTCGGGTCTTATTCCGTATTTGAATCGCGAATAAGGTGAAAGCAGAGCAGAAACGATGTTACGCACTATTCTGTGTCGGAATTTCATCCATGTTTTCTTTTTGTTTTTCATATTTTTCTCCGTTTATATTATCAGCCCGTCTCCCGCCGAGAGATAGTTCAATCTATCGCCGAGAGTCGTTTTCAAAAACTCGAACTGATCGATACCCGTGCAGTGACAGGTATAATAATCGGTATTATATTCCGAAAGAAGATACGCTTTTTCGGAGAGATTCTTCGGTTCGGTCTTCATAAAATGGAATCCGCCGATGAAAACATCGGGGTTAAATCGGTGCATTATGTTGAGAACACCTTTGTGCGAGCATCCGCTGACGAGTATCCTCTTCCCTTTTTCAGTCAGGAGAAGATACTGCTCATGGAGAAACGCATCGTCGAACAAAACGCCGTCATTTTTCACCTTCAAGCCGTTCGGCTCGATGGCGTACAGGCACGCGCGCTCGTTTGCGTAAACGATTTCAAGATTTTCATCGATCGGGAGATATCCGTCGGTAAAAACGATCCGCTCGTTTTCGAGAAGCGATTTGTCAAGTCCGATATATTTCATATCGGCGTTATAATAATCGCAAAATGCATCGCGGTTTATATATATATTCGCTTTTTTGTTATATTCCAAAAACGCCCTCAGTCCGCCGCCGTGGTCATAATGACCGTGGGAGATGATCGCGATATCAACGGTTGAGAGGTCAATTCCCATGATTTTTGCGTTTTTCAAAAACGCATCGCTCTGCCCCATATCGAAAAGGATCTTATGTTTTTCGGTTTCGATAAAAAGCGAGAGTCCGTGCTCGGCAATAATATTCTCTTTTTTCGTCGTATTTTCGCAAAGCACCGAGATTTTCATGATTTTCAGTCCCTATTTTTTTTTGAGTCGAGGTAAGACTGGAGAATTATCTGTGCGGAAAGCGCGTCGATAACACCGCGGCGTTTTTTGCCGTTGAAATCGGTTATGTTGAGATAAGTATATGCCTCGACTGTGGACAGACGCTCGTCAACGAAAATAATTTCAAGCCCCGTTTCAGCAGAAAGCATTTCCGCAAACGCCTTCGTCTTGTCGGCGCGGAAAGAAAGCGAGCCGTCCATATTTACGGGCAGTCCGAGAACGATCGCGGTTCCGTTCAGCTCCGCAATTTTTCCAACCGTCTTTTTACAGGCATCGCGCATACCGGTTACGTTCAAAGTACCCACAGCCGAAGCGAGAAATCCCGTTTCGTCGCTGACGGCAACTCCGACTCTTGCATCACCGTAATCAATACCTATTATTCTCAAATCTTCACTTCCCTTCCATCAAAAACATCTTATTATAATAAATTTTCCACCATTTGTCAACTTTTCCGACGTATTAAACGGCATCGTCGGGCAATAATAACATCGAACGAAAGAGATTCGTTCAGACAGGAGCATCAAAAATGGGAAAACGCAGACAATACAGGTTTCCCCAAGGCATCAACGGTGTAGATAGATATTACTACCCTCGCCGCTATACGTCTCCCGATAATAGTCCCACAAACTATGTCACCGAGTTATTCGGTAGTAATGAAGCGGACTATAACACCGATATTCTGGGAAGTTATACGGGTGTACCGAAGGATGGCACGGTTGTTCCTACACAGGATGCGGATGACCTGTAAAGGTTTCAGGCGGATGATTTTTTCATCCAGGAAGTGAAGTTTTCAGAGTCAGAAAAGGTTAGAAAACGCCAAAGTAAAGTTACTGCGGCAGTTTTTTCAAAAACCTCCTTCTGCCGCAGAAAACGTTATTGCAAAATGCAATTTCACTTGATTCGCATTTTTTTGCGAAAAACTTTATAACGCAACAAAGACACGTCCGAGCGGACGTGTCTTTGTTGTTTATAGATTAAATATTCTCAATCTTAATCAAGCTTGTGTTGCCCGAAATTCCGTTTGTGTCACCGCCGGTGATGACGATTTTGTCGTCCTTTTTGAGGTCCATTTTCTGCTCCGCAATCTTCTTCGCGGTGTAGAAAAGAACGTCGGTCGAGGTAAACTTTTCACACATAGCAGGAATTACGCCCCATGAAAGCGAAAGTCTTCTCCACGTGCGCTCGTCGGTCGTAAGTCCGAGTATCGGAACGGGAGGACGGAAGCGCGAAACCATTCGAGCCGTTTTGCCCGAAAGAGAGCACGCTACGATAACCTTTGCATCAAGGTCGATAGCCATTCCGCAGGTCGAGTGGGAAATAGCGTCGACCGAGCTTTTTATCTGGAAAACGTTGTTGTGGAATCTCTTGCTGTAATTAACGTTCGCCTCGGTCGTTTCGGCGATTTTTGCCATCGTCTTGACCGCCTCGACGGGATATTTGCCCGCAGCAGTCTCGCCCGAGAGCATGATCGCGCTCGTTCCGTCGTAAACGGCGTTTGCGATATCCGAAATTTCGGCACGGGTCGGACGGGGGTTCGTAATCATCGACTCGAGCATTTCGGTCGCAGTGATAACCCTCTTGCCGAGCAAACGGCACTTCGTGATGAGCTTTTTCTGGATAGCGGGAAGCTGCTCAAAAGGAATCTCAACGCCCATATCTCCGCGCGCAACCATAATTCCGTCGCACGCCTCGCAGATCTCCTCGATGTTGTCGACGCCCGACTGATTTTCGATTTTTGCGATGAGCTCGATGCCGTCTGCGCCGAGTTCTTTAAGATATTCATGGATATCAAGAAGGTCCTGCTTCGTGGATACGAATGAGCAAGCGATATAGTCAACGCCGTTTTTGACACCGAACGCGATGTCTTTTTTATCCTGCTCGGAAAGATAATCCTGATGCATAACCTTTCCGGGGAAGCTCATGCTCTTTCGGTCGGAAAGAACGCCTCCGTTGATTACCTTACAAAAAATCTCCGTGCCTTCGATCTTTTCAACCTCAAAGGTAAGAAGTCCGTTGTTGAGCAATATCGTATCGCCGACGGAAAGCTCGTTCGGAAGGTTCGGATAGCTTACCGATACCTGCGTTTCGTCGCCGACGATATCGCGCGACGTAAAGGTAAAGGAATCGCCGTCGTTGAGGGTGATTTTTTGATTTTCAAAGGTTTTTATTCTGTATTCGGGTCCTTTTGTGTCAAGCAACAAAGCTATCGGAAGACCGAGCTTCTCGCGGACCTTTTTTACGAGATCGATACGTCTCTGATGATCTTCGTGAGTGTTGTGGGAAAAGTTGAGTCTTGCAACGTTCATTCCCGCTTCGCACAAGCCGATGATGACTTCCTCGGTCTCGCTTGCAGGTCCGATCGTACATACGATTTTTGTTCTGCGCATAACTGCCTCCATGGGTTTCAAAAGCGTAAAATCAATTATTTATATTTATTCTATACGATTCCCGAAAAAAGTCAATAAGTAAACGCAATCTCCGAAAAATCTTTCTTATTGTCCTTTTTATCGGACATGTACCCCGATATAATAAAGTCGTAAAACAAAGAAGGAGGCATTCAAAAATGAAAGAATTTGTAAGTGTTGCAAAACGTACGATCAACGACCGCGACGGGTTTGTCTACGGATTTATACGAGGAGCTATGGGGAGTGCGCTCCTTATTTCCGTGTTGATGGTATTCACCGCATGCTTCGGATGAGGCGGGGACGTAAAAAAAGCGCAGAACGCAAAAAACAAAAAAACAATCCGCACAAATAGCTGTATTTTGCTAAAAAAAAACCTTTTTTGAAAGAAAACGGAGCAAAACGCTCCGTTTTCTGAATTTATATGTTTTTTGCTATGGATTATATGTTTTTTGCTATGGACAAACCGAGCCTCTCGATGTACATTTGTACACCTTCGGGTTCGGTTTGTTCATTCTGCATCTTTTTTTCCTGCCCCCGCAAAAAGCGCAGAACGCAAAAACAAAAGTGCCGTGAAAAATTTTCACAGCACTTCTTAATTTTTTATACGAGACCGGTTTCTTCTTCAAGGAAGAAATTCAGGTTATAAAATTCCGAGCTC
>JAZRRU010000048.1:0-14064 GCA_045651025.1 Eubacteriales bacterium | reverse complement strand
TGTATGTAAGATCAACATCGACTCTGACCTTCGTCTTGCTATGACTGCTGCTATCCGCGAACACTTCGCACAGTCTCCCGAGCATTTCGACCCCAGACAGTACCTCAGCCCTGCTCGCGCAAACATTAAGGAACTTGTTAAACACAAGCTCGTTAACGTTCTCGGCTGCAACAACAAAGCGTAAATTTGTTTATCGCACCTGCGGGGATTCCCCGCAGGTGTTTTTTTGAGGTGGTGAGTGACGTGAATAGTTCCAAATTAACGGCGCTTATATGTGCGCTTCTGCTTCTGCTCTGCAGTTGCGGAAAAGACGACGCTTCCGATTCCTCGGGCGGTATAAAAAACGAGGATTTCAACGCCTTTTTTGAGATCGAAGCTTCGGACGTTTCTTCCGAACTGTCGGAGGATGTTTCGGAAACAGCTTCTGATATTGTCTCCGAAGAAGTATCAATCGACGTTTCCGAACCGTTAGCTTCTCCTTCCGAGCCCGAAGTTGAGATAGACGCGTCGCTTTTTGAAGATATCCCGTGCATCGGGATTTACGAAGCGAAAACGCTCGAGCCGATTTATGAAAAGAACGTTTTCGAGAACCGTTCTCCCGCGAGCTTGACGAAGCTCGTGACTGCATCCGTCGCGCTCAAATATTCGTCGCTCGACCGTATTTTCAAGGTCGGCACGGAACGAACACTCGTGGCCTCCGATTCGAGCGTCTGCGGCATAAAGCAGGGCCAGCTTCTTACGCTCGAGGATCTGCTTTACGGCTTGATGCTCTGCTCGGGTAACGACGCGGCGTATACGATTGCCGTGAACGTTGCACGTGACGTTTCGGGCGAGAATCTTGATGACAAAAAGGCAATTGAATTTTTCTGCAAATTGATGAATAACTTCTGCGATTCGCTCGGTATGGATGAATGTAACTTTATGACGCCCGACGGATATGAAGCCGAGGGACAGACGGTTACCGCTTCGGATATGGCTGTCGTTTCGCGATACGTTATGAATCATGATTTTATCTCAACCGTCGCCTCAACCGCAAAGAAAACTGTGACGATCGCCTCTGGCGAGACCTTTGAATGGAAAAATTCGAACTTCCTGCTTCAGGAGGATAACAAATATTACGACTCACGCGTTTCGGGCTTAAAAACCGGCTCGACTAAAAAAGCAGGCAAATGTCTGATAACCGCCGTATCTGTCGAATCCGAGGAATATATCATCATCGTCCTCGGCTGCTTTACCGATGAACAGCGTTATGCAGGCACGTCCGAGCTGATAAAATATATCGAAGTAAACAACTAATAAAAAGAAAGACCACCGATTTTTTTCGGTGGTCTTTTTTTTATTTATTAAGCTCTTCGATGAGGAAGGGAATAGCGGTCTCGAACTTGACGCCGTATTTATGGCTGTCGTCGCCGATAGTGTTTTCGATGCAACGTAGGGTGTAATCCGCCGCGATCTTCGCGGAGTCATATTCGCTCTTGCCTCTGAGATATGCTCCCGAGAATGCGCTTGCAAAAACGTCGCCCGTGCCGTGACTGCCGACGGGGAACTTCTTGTGACGGTAGTATTCGGTCTTGTTGCCCACTTTAACGACGACACCCGTCGTTTCGTCGTCATAGCTGATTCCCGTAAGTACAACGTTTTCCATACCTGCGGTTTCAAGCGCGTTAAGTACGTCTGCAACGTAACTCTCGTCGTATTTATCCTTGTACTCAAGTCCCGTCATAAAACACGCCTCGGTTATGTTCGGGACCACGATATCCGCCGCCTTGCAAAGCTCTGCCATAGCGGAGGCGTAAACCTCGTCAAAACCGTAGTAGAGCTTGCCGTTGTCAGCCATAGCGGGATCGACGATTTTTACGGCGTTTTCTCTTGAAAGCGTGTTGAAAATATCCTTGACCATATCGATCTGGCGAACGCTTCCGAGATATCCCGTGTAGATTGCATCAAAATCGATGCCCTCTTTTTTCCAGTGAGCCGCAATCGAAGGAATATCGTCCGTAAGATCGCGGAACGTAAAGCCCGTAAAACCGCCCGTGTGAGTCGAAAGTACGGCAGATGGGAGAATTACCGTCTCCACACCGCACGCCGAAAGGATCGGAAGTGCGACCGTGAGTGAGCACTGACCGAAGCAGGAGATGTCCTGAATTGTTAAAATTCTTTTGTAATCCATAATTGACCTCTATTTAAATAATTCTGTCGAAAGATATCGATCGCCCGTGTCGGGGAGAAGAACGACAATATTTTTGCGCTCGTTTTCCTCTCTTTTTGCGATCTCAATCGCCGCAAAAAGTGCCGCGCCCGAGGAAATACCCGAAAGCAGACCTTCCTTTTCGGAGAGCATTCTGCCTGCGTCATACGCTTCATCGTCCGAGACGGTGATTATTTCGTCGATAACGCTCACGTCAAGCACCTCGGGAACGAATCCCGCGCCGATGCCCTGCAACCCGTGTGCGCCCGAGCTTCCGCCCGAGAGAACCGCGGAATTTTTCGGCTCAACGGCAATGATTTTCACATTTTCATTTTGCTCTTTGAGGTATTTACCGACGCCCGTGATAGTTCCGCCCGTGCCGACACCTGCAACGAAAAAGTCGATCTCGCCGTCGGTATCGCGCCAAATTTCGGGTCCCGTCGTGAAGTAATGCGCCTTTGCGTTCGCAGGATTTGAAAACTGGTCGGGAATGAAACTGCCCTCAATTTCGGCGTTGAGACGCTTTGCTTCTTCGATTGCGCCCTGCATGCCGAGCTTGCCGTCCGTGATAACAAGCTCTGCGCCGAACGCGGAAATAACCTTTCTGCGTTCCTCGGACATCGTATCGGGCATAACGATGATTACGCGGTATCCCTTCGGAACTGCAACAGCGGCAAGTCCGATACCCGTGTTACCGCTCGTCGGCTCGATGATAGTTCCGCCGGGTTTTAAGAGTCCTCTCGTTTCGGCATCGCCGATCATCGCCCTTGCGACTCTGTCCTTTGCCGAACCGCCGGGGTTGAACGCTTCCGGCTTTGCGATAATATGCGCTTTTATCTCGAGCTCGCGCTCGATGTTTGAAAGCTCAACAAGCGGTGTGTTTCCGATAAGCTCGCTTGCCGAGGAATAAATGCGTTTCATAGCTAATTTGCCTTTACTTCATAGATTCTGAAAATCAGATCGTATTTTTCGAAATTATTGAACTCGTCGTAATAGTTGGGGAAATAGTGCTTTTCTTCGATCATCGTCGCGCTTTCGCAGTTCTCAAAGAACGCGATCGTCTCTTTTCCGCATGCAATAATGCGCCCGTCATAGCTTGAAAACTCGGAGATATCCTGCATGATATCGAGCTTTTTGCTAAAAATCGGATATGTCTTTTCAACAGGCCAGCTCCAGGGGTTGTAAAAAACGATATCGTTCTCTTTGAATTTGATCGTGTAGACGAACGCGTGAAAATCGTCGGTGATAATCACATCGCCCTCGCGCACGTCGATGAGGTCGGAATAAGTTTCGTCCTTTACCTCGAGATTCTCTTTCCAAAAAGGAATCGCAGTGATGAGAAAACATATCACAAGCGCAAGCGAGATTGCACGTCTGACCCATTTAAGGTTCATTTCCGCGAGCACGAACGCAAGCGAGAAAACGAAAAATCCCGTAAATAAAACCGAATACCTCTGGTGATAGATAGGTCGGAAAACCGAAACTGCAAGCGAAAAAGCAAAAACCGCCAAGCATAAACAAAAACCGAAAAACGGCGCGCCGAACTTCTCTTTGTCGTTTTTGTATTTCCCGAAGAGAAATACAAAAACCGAAATAACGACCACCAACGCAACCGTTCCGATGATGTAATAGAGAGAGCTATCGCGCTCGAAATGAAACGAAAGGGGAGTAGCAACAAAAGGATGAACCGCCGTGTCAAAAATAACGTCGGGATAAAAAACTCTTATCCAGTTCGCGCCGTCGAGAGTTATCTGGTAAACAAAAACCGCTAACCCCGCGGAATATCCCGCAAACTGAATCACCGCATCGGCAACCCAGCGTTTTGTTTTCTTCTTTCGGAGCGCGCAAAAAAGCGTGAAAACGTTTATCATCGCCACGATGAAAAACGCGAAATAATGCATATAAGCAGAAAGTACGGAGACAAGAAGATATAACCGTCTGTACTTTTTCGATTCGGTATTAATATAACGCCAAACGTAAATCCCCGTCAGCGTAAGGAGAAAGATCGCCAGGGTATACATCCTTATCTGCAACGCATACTTTAGCATCGGGAATGAAAAAACAGTCGAAACACTGAACCAAAACCCGACCCGTTCTCCAAAATCCTTGCGGATATGCGTATATCCGAGTCCGACCGTCAAAACGGCGAACGTGGCAGAAAATAACCTCAGCGCAATAATGCCCTCGCCGAATATAAAAGACCAAAATTTAAGAAAAATATAATAAAGATGCGGGTGAACGTCGTGCGTGAGATAGTTTATCATATCCCGCATACCGTTCGAAACCGCGGCAACGGTGTACGCCTCGTCAAACCAGACGCCGTCGATAACCGCGCTCAAGAAAAACATAACCGCCGAAAAAACGATAACAAAAATATGCGTTGCCCGCAAAAAACGGGATTTATTACCGTCGATCAAAGGAGATGTATGTTGTTCTCTTTGCATGTTTCAATATCCTTTTCTTCCCAGCGCGAGGACTGAACCTCGCCGATGTGCGCTTTTCTGAGGAAGAACATACACATTCTCGACTGACCGATACCGCCTCCCATCGTGAGAGCAAGCTCGTTTTCGAGAAGTCCCTTGTGGAAGGGAAGCGAGGAACGGTCTTCGCAGTTCGATTCCGCAAGCTGACGCTTGAGTGCTTCCGCATCGACGCGTATACCCATCGACGAAAGCTCGAGTGCGATGTCGAGAACAGGATAGTAAACGATGATATCGCCGTTAAGAGTCCAGTCGTCATAGTCAGGCGCGCGTCCGTCGTGCTTTTTGCCCGATTTGAGCTTTCCGCCGATCTGCATGAGGAAGATCGCGCCGTGCTTTTTCGCCGCGGCGTATTCTCTCTCTTTTGCGGTCATATCGGGATATTCGTCCTCAAGCTCCTGCGAGGTAATAAAGGTTATCTTTTCGGGCAGGAGTCTGCCGAGGAAGGGATAGTCGTAAGCGATATATATTTCGGTGTGGATGAGCGCGGTATATATCTGCTTTACAGCGCGTTTCAAGGTATCAAAGCAACGCTGTTCGGCAGTGATAACCTTTTCCCAGTCCCACTGGTCAACGAAAACCGAGTGGATGTTGTCGGTATCCTCGTCACGGCGGATAGCGTTCATATCAGTATAGAGCCCCTCGCCCGGCTCAAAGCCGTATTGCTTGAGCGCCATTCTCTTCCATTTTGCGAGAGAATGCACGATCTCGTTTTCGCCCGACATACCGTTGATGTCAAAAGAAACGGGACGCTCGGTTCCGTTGAGGTTGTCGTTGAGACCGCTTTCCGCATCAACGAAAAGAGGCGCGGAAACACGGGTGAGGTTAAGCTGGATCGCAAGATCGCGCTCGAAAAAGTCCTTGACCTTCTTGATCGCAACCTCGGTTTGTCTTATGTTAAGTGCGGGGGTGTAGCCCTCGGGAATTGTAACAGCCATTGTATTTTCCTTCTATACGTTTTTTGAGTTATTTCTGATTCTTTTTATCGCTCATTTTGGCGAGTATCTTGTTATACATAAGCAGTCCTGCAAGACTGAACGCTCCGGTTATTGCAAAAATGAGTATCGCACCGAGGTAATTCTGATCGACGAGGAACTTGCCGCCGATCGTCGAGGTGATGACCGAGGGAATCCTTGCGATCGTTTGGATAATAACAAAATCGAGCGTGCTTATCTTCGTGAGTCCGAAAAAGAAGATGAGCGGGTCCTTCGGCGTTCCGGGGATGAGATAGAGCAGGAACACGAACCTCGAGAGCTTTTTCTCGCTGTTGATAAATCGGAGCTCGTTTATCTTGTCGATCGAGACGAAAAGCTCGACGACCTTTATGCCCCATTTTTTTACGAAAATCATAATTATCGCCGCCGCGAGCGCACCGCCGAGGAGGCAAATAAGCGCACCGCCGAACCATCCGAAGCACAGTCCCATGCCGACCTCGATGACCTCGCCGGGTATGGGCGAAACGACGACCTGAAGAACTTGGATACCAAAAGCAACGAGCATTCCGACGTTGCCGTAGCTTTCGATCATCGTCTTGAAATTCGCCGCCGCCTCTCCGACTCCGTCTCCGCTTTTGACAGAGAAGAGTATGACGTCGGTGAGATATGCTCCGAGCCATAAGAACAGAGCGACTGCGATTATTACCGAAATTATCGCGATGACTTTCTTGCGTTTTTCGAAAACCTTTTTTTCGGCTTCGGTGCGCTCGGCTTCGCCGTTGAAACGGGTATTAAGTTTTTTGCCGTTGTTTTCCTGCTTCATACAGCTCTCCCGAAAAATTTCGATAATCATTCTTTAGTATACTATTCCAAAAAAGCATTGTCAATAAAAAGACGGAAAAAATGTTGATTTCAAACGGCTTTTTGCCTCAAAAACGCTTTAGAAGCTCCCTCGTTTTCCGATCGGGAAGTCCCGTCGGCTCAAGATTGTTTTCCGATTGCCATTTTGCAAGCGCGCGCCTGCTTTTGAGCCCGAAGATCGGACCCGAGCCGACGTTGATGCCGTTCTTTTTCATAAGCTCCTTCAAAACCGAAATACTCACGTCCTTTTCCTGCGCCTCGTCGGTCGTTTTGATTACCGAAACGCTTGTATTTTCCGTCGGGAGACATCCGTTTACTATCGCAGTGTAGACGTAGTTTATGAGCAGCCACGTCGTTTCGTTGACCGTTCCCGTCTCGTCGAGCCCGAAAACGCGTTGCAACCGCAAGACGCTCTCTCTCGTGAGCGAGCCGTAATTCCCGTCGACCGAAAGAGAGGGGACGTACGGAATCGCTCCGTTTATATCGTTTATACGGCTTTGAACGTATCTTACGCTGTTCCCCGAGCTTCCGATGCCGAGGTTGGTGTTCGGAAACGGAAGTGTTCCCTGAGCGTCACCGCTTTCGAAAATACAGTTCGCTTGAACGACGGAGAGAATCTGATTTATTTTCCCCCAGAGCTGTGCATCGACCTGCCCGTTCTGCGCAAGACCGAAAATAAGCGCAAAAGCGTTTACCGATGCCTGCGTGCGCGAGCCGAAAATCCCGTCTTCGTCGAGCTCGGGGATGGTAAGAAACACGTTGTTGATGATGTTGAGAGATTGCTGAATATATCTTGGGTATTCGCCTCTCGACCCGACCGAGAGAGCGTATCCGGGATAAGGAACGGGAGTCAACGTGTTTTGCGGTTCGTCAACGTTGTCGAGCGTGCCGTTGTAGACCTCGACGAGTCGGTTCCAGACCGTTTCGTCTACCACTCCCGTAGGTTCGAGCCCGTAAGCGTTTTGAAAACTTATCACAGCGCGCTCGGTCGAGCTTCCGAAGATACCGTCGAGATCGGGACTTTCAACGACTGGGTTGAACCTCGCAATTCTTTGAAGATAAAACTGGATTTCCTGAACCTCCGACCCGCGCGAGGTTCTTCTTATCGGACTTCCGGGATAGAGTTGCTGGTTGTAAGACGCTCTCTGCCCCTCGCTCGTGATTTCCGAGAGCCGCTTTACCGAAGCGTAGATCTGCGAAATTCTGTACCAGGTCGCTTTGTCGGTCACGCCCGTCACGGGAAGAATAAAAAGCTGTTGGAACTCTCTTACCGTTCTCTCGGTTGATTCGTCATAGACCGAGTTTACGGTTATGAGAGGAAGCTGAGGGAAATTGATGGCGATTCGGTTCAACTGCTCCTGAATTATCCTGACGTCTTCGCCCGAGCTGCCGACCGAAAGGGGCGTGCCGGGATATGACTCCTCGGGCGTTCGGATGTCGTCTGTCTCGTTTATGAGCACGTCGCCGTAATAGAACGTGAGAATCTCCTCGCTGTTCTGACCGCCCTCCGCAAGCGCGACCGTGCCCCATTGGGAAAGACCTGCACAGGTTGTCGTCGTTCCGTTGCAATAAGAAGCAAAAAGCGGTTCGACCGCGTTCGGACGCGACAGATAGTTGTTGAAAATATCGTCAACGATAACGTTTATCTCGTCGAAAATATTCCGCCCGAAAACAAACGCCTGATCGAACGCCGTCGAGTTCGTTATGTCAAAATCGTATCCTCTGCTTCGATACCATTCCGTGTAGATTCGATTCAACGCGAGCGATATCTGCGCGATTATGTTTGCCCTGAGCGATTCCTCGGGCCACGTCGGATAGATCTCACTGCTCGCGACATTCTTGATGTAATCGATGAAAGGTACCGTAACGTTCCTCGCACTTGCGTCGGGCGCACCGAGATGCACGGTTATCGTCTCGGGAATAAAAACGCCTTCTCCGATGGTAACGGCGGGGATGCTGTCTGCTTGTATTCTTCCCTGAGTCGGCTGAATTTGAGGATTGTTGAGGCGTGGGAACTCCTCGCCCGATGAAGCACCGCCCGTTTCGAGAAGATGCTCGGGGATCCGAATGATAATAACGTCCTCGTCGTCGGGATTTGTGATACCCTCGGGAAGCGGTATGAGCTCGATGGGCAGATTTGCCGTCGTGCCCTCGAACAGCTGCACCCCGTCGATCTCCATTCTGTAATTTCCCTCGGCGCGGATAAAAACGTTGTAGAGTGAATACGGTCGGCTTCCGTTTTCGCTGTCGAGCGAAATACCTCTCGGCGGTGTTTCCAGCGTGACCTCACGGCTCAAACCGCTGTTCACCGTCGTCAAAAATTCATAAAAAACCGTTTCTCCGAGCTGATTTCTAACGGTTATCGAACCGTTGTTGATAGGAAGCGCGCTTTTTGCCGTACGCAGAACGAAAATAATTTTACCTGTCGGCATTGATCATCATCCTTTCATCAAAGTCTTTATATAATATGCAAATAATTTGATGAAAGTTAAAAAAGAGTCGGACATTATATGCCCAACTCTTTCATCATTTTTGAAATATTAAATACTTTTTCGTTTGAAATAAATTCACGCGAGATGCTTTTTGCTCTGTTTTTGTCGAGAAGCCCGAACCAGCGTTTTACGTAAAAATAGGGGAGTAACCACGGTTTTTCGTTGAGATTAGGGAACATCGATTTCATCCGTACCTTGCTCGGGAAGATACGGGATACGAAATACCCGAGCTTTCCGCCCTTTTGATGCTGTACCGCCGCGGAATAAGTCTCCCTCGTGCCGAAAGCACCGCCCGAAAGAACGTAGCTTTCCATAGCTTCCGTTAGAGCGGTATGCTCTTTTCCGCCGAACCATGCCTCGAGAAGCATCAAAACCGACTCGAAGAACTTGACTCCGTTGCATTCCTCGAACATCGAAAAGAGCTTTTCTCTCGAAAAATCGACTTTTTCGAGAAGTAGCTTCAAATCGATAAAAGGACGTACACCGCAGCCGCCATCCGCAAAATGCGCCTGCATGTGTGCGACGGTGTAGAATATGAGGAACTCGTTATCGAGCCCGAATTTGCTTCCGCCCTGCGGTTTAGCGTGCTCCCAGACGCGCTCGAGAACTCCGTTCGCCTTTTCGTACGGCTCCTTGAGCGAAAAATGAAGCTCGATGTGAACGTTGCTTTTCGTGATGAACGATATATCGTGAAAATGCTTACCCTCGTCGGTCATCCCGAGCTTTTCGATGAGAAGCTCCGACGCTTTTTCGAGGTCGCTCTCGCGAATAAGAATATCGATGTCACAACTCGTGCGCATCCATTTCTCCGGATAGAGATTTTTGAGGGTTGCGCCCTTGAGAGGGATATAGTCGATGCCGTTTTCATCAAAAAGCTTGCAGACACGCTCTTCCTCAAAATCCGTCTGCTCCCTGCGGAAGACAGAGAACATCTTTTTGTTGTAGAACGCTTTTGCGATATCGACGTTTTTGATAAGATTATTTTTAAGAAGCGCGTTCGCAACGATCTGCAAAACGTCGTGCTTTTTCGAGAGGTTAAAAATACGGAGGAGTGTTTCTTCATCGAGATCACAACTCGGAAGTTCGGACGCTCCGAACAGCTCCGCGTTCAACAAGTCGATCAAAATCCGTTTCTCGTTCATATCTTTTTCTCCTCTCTTTGATTAATGCTTTTGTATAAGTGCTTTGTCCTGCTGGAGCTTGAAAAGCTCGTAATATCTGCCTTTTTTCTCGAGAAGCTCTGTGTGTGATCCTTCCTCGACGATCTTACCGTGCGAGAGATAGATGATCCTGTCGGCGTTTCGTATCGTCGAGAGACGGTGTGCAACGATTAGAAGCGTTCCCGCCTTCATGAGCTTTTCAAGACTGTCCTGAATAAGAATTTCGGTCTCGGTGTCGATGTTTGCCGTCGCCTCGTCGAGAATCATGATCTCGGGCTTGTGGATGATTGTACGCGCAAACGATATCAACTGCCTCTGACCTGCCGAGAAGTTGCTTCCGCGCTCTCTGACCTCTTCATCAAGCCCTCTCGGAAGCTTTTCGATGAGCTTGTCGGCGTTCACGTATCTGCACGCTTCCATGACGCTCTCGTCGTCGATGCCTTCCGTTCGGAGAAGTATGTTCGAGCGTATCGTTCCCGAAAATAGGAAAACGTCCTGAAGCATCTGCCCGAAATGACGGCGGAGGGATGCGATCTTTATCTTTCTTATCTCAATTCCGTCAATAAATATCTCACCCTTTTGGATGTCATAGTTACGGCAGATGAGCGAAAGTATCGTCGTCTTTCCCGAGCCGGTCGAACCGCAGAAAGCAATCGTCTCGCCTGCGTTGACCTTGAACGAAACGTCCTTGAGCACCCATTCCTCGCCCTCGTATGCAAACCATACGTTTCGAAATTCAATCGCGCCCTTTACGTCTTGAAGCTCGATAGCGTCGTCCGTGTCAACGACGTCGGGTGTTATGTCAAAAACGGTGAATATCTTCTCCGCCGATGCAAAAGCCGACTGGAGCCAGTTGAACTGCTCGGCAAGACTCTGTATCGGGTTGAAGAATTTCGTGATGTACATATAAAACGAAACCACAACACCGCTTGTGATGGTCTGACCGAGGAATTCGACGTTGTTCATGTAACCTCTTGCGCCGAGATAGAAAAGACAGAGCACCGAGGTTATATAGAGCATATAAACGAGCGGTCTGAAAATACCGAAAACGAGTATCTGACGGTATTTCGCGCTGCGGAGCTTGTTGTTCTTACTGTCAAACTCTTCCATTTTCCTGTCCTCACGGTTGAAGATTTGGATTATCTTCATGCCCGAAAGGTTTTCCGAGAGGAAGGTGTTTATATCCGTCGTGCCGTCCTTAACTTCTCTGTACGCTTTTCTTGAAAACTTCCTGAAAATGATTGTAAAAAGAACGATAAACGGCGCAAAGCAAAGAACCATAAGCGTGAGTCCGTAATTAAGAACGAGCATCGCGCCGATAACGCCGATGATGATAAATATATTCTTGAAAAGGTTTACGAGTATGTTCGTAAACATCATCGAAATCGCGTTCGTGTCGTTCGTAACTCTCGTTACGAGCTTACCTACGGGCATCGTGTGAAGCTGGGCGTGCGAAAGCTTTTCGATGTGCGCAAAAAGGTCTTCGCGTATTGCCGAGAGTATCTTCTGTCCTGTTTTTTGAAGCACGATCGACTGCACGTAGGTGCAAACGAGGGAGAGCAGAAGAATACTCGCATAAACTACGATGTACGAAATGAGATGAGAATATTCAAACTCGACCTTTATCATCTCCTGAATATTTCCCACCAGCGTCGGCGAGATGATATCATAGGAGATCGAGAATATCATCAAAACGAAAACGAAGATGAAGCTTTTCGCGTGCGGCTTTGCATATTCAAGCAGACGTCGGATAATTTCCGAGTCTTTCATATTTCTGTCGAACCCGATAGCTTCTTTTTTGTCCTTGATGGACATAAAAGCGATTATAAATATAACCGAGATAACGCCGATAACGGCACCGACCGTGATCAAAGGATAAAATTCATACATAACCGTTCACCTCCGTTACATCGTCGCTTCGATATCGTTAAGACGCTGAAGCTCGACCATGTTTCTGTATTCCGCGTTGCGGTCGATGAGTTCCTTGTGCGTTCCGATATCGATAACACGACCGTCGTCGATGAATATGATCTTGTCCATATTTTCAATAGTGGTTATTCTGTGCGCGATAAGTATCGTCGTCTTGCCCTTGCGCGTGTTTCGGAGGTTTTCGAGTATAACCTTTTCGGTCTTCACGTCAACGGCAGAAACCGAGTCGTCGAGTATAAGTATCGACGCGTCCTTCATGAGCGCGCGTGCGATCGAGATTCTCTGCTTCTGACCGCCCGAAACGGTAACACCTCTCTCGCCGAGAACGGTTTTGTATCCTTCGGGGAAGGATGCGATGTTGTCATGAACATCGGCAAGCTTCGCCGCCGCGGTGACGAGATTTTCGTCATCGCTGTCGGACGCAAAAGATATGTTTTCCGAAATAGTGTCGCTGAAAAGGAAATTGTCCTGCGGAACGTAGGCCGCGCTCGCTCTGAGCGCTTTTATCGGGATGGAATTAACGTCCGTTCCGTCGATAAATACCGTTCCGTCGGGCACGTTGTAGGTACGGAGTATAAGATCGGCAACCGTCGTCTTGCCCGAGCCCGTACGCCCGACAAGCCCGACGTTTTCGCCCGCGTTTATCTTGAACGAGACGTCGCTGAGAACGTCGTATTCTCCGTCGGGATATCTGAACGTGAGGTTTTTGAACTCGATGTCGCCGTTTATCTTTTCGGGTGCGGTAAGACCGTCTCTGTCCTTGATTTCGGGAGTCGAATCAAGCAACTCGCCGATACGCTTGAGCGATGCTTTTCCGCGTGAGCGCATCTCGATGAGCTGTGATACCGCCATAACGGGCCAAACGATCGCGCTGAAATAACCGATGAACTCAACGAGCTGTCCCGCGTCGAAGCTGCCGGTGTAAACAAGATAACCGCCGTATCCGAGGATAACGCATATAACCGACTCGACGAGAAGCGTGACCGAGATGTTGAGCTTGACCGAGAGCTTTGTGTAGTCAACGTTTGCAACCTCGTTGTCTTCGTTGAGCTTGCGGAAAGCGGAAAGCTCTTTCGCTTCCTTGACGAACGCCTTTATGACCGCGATACCCGCAAAGCTCTCCTGCGAGAAATCCGAGAGGGAAGAGAACGCTTCCTGACGTTTTTCCCATTTAAGAGTCATATATTTTCCGACGATAAGACCGCTCACGAGCATGATAACCATAGGTATCATGGAAAGAAAAGTAAGCATCGGGTCCATTCCGTACATTTTCACGATCGCAAGCACGCCGAGCAAAAGCGCGTCGAAAAACATCATTATGCCCATACCGAAGCAGTCCTGAACTGTCTCAAGATCATTCGTGAAAAGCGACATAAGGTTTCCGACCTTGTTTTTCTGATAGTAATTCTGCTCAAGCTGACGGCAACGGTCGAACATCTTGCTTCGAAGCGCCGTCTCGATTCTTATTCCCGAACCGAAAAAGCAGATTCGCCACAAAAATCTTCCGACTATCATCGCAAGTATGACGAAAATAAGCGGTCTGCAAACCTCGTCGAGCAGGAAATTCATATCAAAAGGAACGGTAACTCCGTCCTTAACTGCGGTTCCCGTGTTGATGCCGTTGATGACCGTTCGATAGAGCTCGGGCACGACAAGCTGCATATAGTCAACCAGAACGAGCGAAAGAATACCGAGAAGAAGTATCGGCGAATATTTCAGATAGTATTTGTTTATATGCTTTCCGAATAACATCGTTTTTCTCCGTTATTTTTGAATATCGCTATATTTTATCACTTTTTTTATGATTATTCAATACCGACTATTGAAAGAAAAGACGAAAAATGTTATAATACGCAAAAGTTATTAAAAAGGCGGTGTTTCTATGTCAAGACGCGCAAATCGTTCTTTGGCAAGATTGTTATATTCGGCGATGTTTCTCTCTCTCGCTCTCTTGATGCCCTTCCTCACGTCGCAGATACCCGAGATCGGCTCGAAGCTGCTTCCGATGCATCTTCCCGT
>JAZRRU010000047.1:0-15910 GCA_045651025.1 Eubacteriales bacterium | reverse complement strand
AGCTCTTTTTCTGCAATAAGGTCGCAGTACGCCGAAACATAATAGACGATCTGGGGAGCAAGTCTGCCCCAGTTGATCGTGTTTGCGCTGGAGGAGAAAAGACCGTTCTTGTCGAGCGTTTCTCTTGCGGTTTCGTCTGCGAAAATCGCCTTTACGCCGCTCTGGGCATCGTCGAAATTGCCGTTAATTGCAACGACGTCGACGTCATTTCCCTTCTGAGACGCCATCTGCTTTTTCTGTATGTTCGAAACGCCGTTCACGGGATAGAACACCTTTATCTTTACACGGTCAACGTCGCAGTATCCCTCAAGCGCCGCTTTGCCGGTATCACCGCTCGTTGCAACGAGGATGTACGCATCCTTCGTTTCGCCCGTTTTTCCAAGAGACAGCGAGAGGAGTCGGGGCATGATCTGAAGCGCCATATCCTTGAATGCGCTCGTCGGACCGTGCCAGAGCTCGAGAAAATAGTCATCGCCGACCTTCGAGATCGGTGCGGCAGGACCGCCGAACTTTTCTTTGCTGTATGCCGCTTCGGCAGCGGAAAGCAATTCTTCCTTCGTGTAGTCGGTGAGGAAAAGCGAGAGGATATATGCCGCGCGTTCGGGATAAGTCATCCCGATGAGCGACTCGATATCTTCTCTCGAAAGCGTAGGAACGCTCTCAGGGATATAAAGTCCGCCGTCGGGCGCAAGTCCGTTCTTGATAACAAACGCGCTCGAGTTTTTCTCGGTGGATTCGGTTTTCGTTTTGCGTGTGCTGATGTAATTCATAGCGTCATTTCCAATCCTTGATATGATTGATTTTTTGCACTTCGTGCGTTTTTGTGAGATATATTTCGATAACGTCAATGCGTTCTTTTCGTATTCTTCTCGGAATCTCGATTCCGAACGGGTAAAAGACGTTCAGCTTTCTACCGCGGATATACGTATCGGTAAAACGGGATCTCGCGCGGTTTATGTGCGCGATCTTTTCGCCGTCAACGGCATCGCTCGGTTTTCCAAACAGGTCGTTCGACCGCGTTTTCACCTCGACGTAAGCGAGAACGCCGAAACGGTAAGCGATGAGGTCGATCTCGCCGCCTTTTACCGAAAAATTCCGCGTTATTATTTTCCAGCCGTGATTTTTGAGGTACTTTTCCGCGATATCCTCGCCGATATCGCCGATATGTTTTGAGGTTTTCATTTTTTATCTCCGAGCAGCTTCGTCAAAAAGCTCATTCTGTGGACAGGCGAGGGACCGTGCTCCAGAATCATTTCGCGGTGAAGCTTCGTCGCGTATCCTTTGTGTTTTTTGAAGCAATATTCGGGATAAATCGAATCGAGCTCGTCGAGCAATCTGTCTCGCGTTACTTTTGCAAGAATCGACGCCGCCGCGATCGAGGGGCAGATCGAGTCGCCTTTTATGACGGGAACTGCACGCATCTCGAACCCGCGCACGATGTTTCCGTCGACGAGAGCCAAATCGGGCTTCGTTTTCAACTGTGATACCGCGCGGTTCATGGCGAGCATCGAGGCGTTCAAAATATTTATCTCCTCAATTTCCTCGACGGATGCCGACGCGATCGCAAAATCGACCGCGTTCTCGATTATCGTATCAAAAAGCTTTTCTCTTTTTTTCTCGGAGAGCTTTTTCGAGTCGTCAAGACCTTCGATAACGATTCCTTCGGAGAGAACAACCGCCGCGGCAACGACGGGACCTGCAAGAGGGCCTCGTCCCGCTTCGTCGCAACCGCAAACAACCATTTCGCCGTCGTTTCTGTATGAAATTTCGATTCCCCAATCAAGCGACATATAGATCACTCCCGATCAAGTGTAATTCTTCCGATTTTGCCCGCGCGGAACTCGTCAAGAATAACTCCCGCCGCGCGATCCTCATCGATAACACCGCCCGAGCGGATAAAACCGCGTCTCCGAGCGATCTTCTCAAAAACGGTGTAATCGTCGTCATCTTCCGTAAATTCAACGTTAAAACGGGTTTTGATACAATCGGCATAGTCCTTGCGGATGAGTCCGATGAGCATACACGAAAGCTCGAGCGTGTCGAGTATTTCGTCCTTTATCGAGCCGAGCGCGGCAAGCTTAATGCCCACCTGCTGATCGTCGAACTTATGCCAGAGTATACCGGGGGTGTCGGTCAGCTCGAGCCCAAGCGAGGGAACGGGGATGCGCGAGTTATGTCTCGTGACGCCCGGTCGGTCCTGCGCAACGGCTTTTTTCGAACCGCAGATCGTGTTTATCAACGTCGATTTTCCGACGTTCGTGATTCCGACGATCATAGCGCGTATCGGACGCTTTATTCCGCGTTCCGCGTCGCGCTTCAGCTTCTCGCTCATGAGCGAGCGTATCGCCGGCTGAATATTTTTTATGCCCTGTCCCGCCTTGCAGTCGATCGAGATGACCTTTCTTCCGTCAGATTCAAGCGAGCGCTCGAACTTCTTCGTCACCTCAGGGTCGGCGAGTGCGCTTTTCGTCAAAAGCGTTAAGACGGGTTTGTTGTTAAAAAGCAAGTTAAAATCGGGGTTTTTGCTCGAAATCGGCGCTCTCGCGTCGAGGAGCTCGATAACCATATCGATGTTCGGAAGCGATTCTTTTATGAGTCGCTTCGCTTTTGCCATATGCCCCGGATACCAAACTATATCTGCCATTCCTGCTCCTTAATCAACAAAACCGAACTCGGGCGAGAGGCGGACGACGACTCTTCCGAGTATGCGGTTCACGCCCATTTCGCCGTATTCATAGCTTCGGCTGTCTTTTGAGTTGTTTCGGTTGTCGCCCATAACGAAGACCTTGCCCTCGTCAACGACGAACTCCGATTTGTATTTTTCTACGCTCGTTCCCGCCATCGGAACGTCTTGACCGAACCTGAGAGCTTCAACCTGACGCATACCCTGAATATAGGGCTCGTCAAGCTTCTTGCCGTCAACGTAGACTTCCCAGTTTTCATAATCGATGAAAACGCTCTGACCCTCGGTCGCGATAACGCGTTTTATGATCGGCTCCTGCGCGTCGCCGTGGCTCTCGGGGTTGATGACGATGATATCACCCGTTTCGGGGGTATAGAAAAGGTTCGATATGATGAGTTTGTCCTGATTTTTGAGCGTATCCATCATCGAATCGCCGTCAACGGCAACGTAACGGAACACGAAAAGGAACAAGACCATCATCAACGCAAGCGCAAAGCAAAAGGTCTCGAGATAATCGTATAAAGTTCTTGCAAAGCTCGTTTTCGAGTCGTCCGAAGAAGCAGAATTGCACGTTTCAAAAGCGTTCCGTGAATCGCCGAGATAAACGCTTCTATCGCTATTGTCCTTTTCGGTTTCGAAATTTACACCCGAGTTGTTCATAAAATCAATCCTTTTCCGTTAATAAGCGTCGTGTCAATAAAAAAGCAAAGGTGTCTGCGCAAAAACGCAGACACCAAAGAGTCGATTTAGATTTTTTCCTTGACCTTAGCGTTCTTGCCGACTCTGTCGCGCAAATAGTAAAGCTTAGCACGACGAACCTTACCGTAACGAACCACTTCAACCTTCTGAACGTTCGGAGAGTGGATGGGGAAGGTCTTTTCGGTGCCGACACCGTAAGAAACTCTTCTTACAGTGAAGGTTTCGGAAATACCGCCGTTCTTTCTGGCGATAACCGTACCCTCGAAAATCTGGGTTCTGACTCTTGTTCCCTCGACAATTCTCTGGTAAACCTTTACGGTGTCACCAACGTTGAATTCGGGGATTTCGGTTTTGAGCTGCTCATTTGTAAATGCTTTCAAGATATCCAAAGCTTTTACCTCCATTTTACTTAGGCGTTCGTGCTGAGCCGCAGAGGACCGCCGATAATTGAACGCTTGATTATACCACACATTTTTCCGAAAATCAAGCATTTTCTCGCATTTTTATTATATTTTTCGAAACATCAACATCTTGTGTTCCGAAAAACGTTTTGCGCTTTAAGTTGTACTAATCACGCGGCTTGAAGCGTGATGCATAGTAAAATATCTGCATCACGGAAGTCAGAAGAGCCGCAACGTAAGTAAGCGCCGCCGCGGTGAGAACCTTTTTTGCGCCCTTCATTTCGTCCGATTCAAGGATTGCTCCGCTTTCAAGCGCGCGCAGTGCTCGTCTCGACGCGTTAAGCTCAACGGGGAGCGTAACGAGCTGGAAAAGTGCAACCGCCGAAAACATAATAAGTCCGACGAGATATATTGTAACTCCGAGCGATGCGCTCGCCGCGCTTGCAGCATAGGACATCATACATCCGACGATTATGAGCAACGGTCCGATACGCGAGCCGAGGTTACAGATCGGCACGAGAGTCATACGGAGCTTTATCGGCGAATAATCGTTCGCATATTGAAGCGCGTGACCCGCTTCGTGAGCGGCAACGCCGATCGCGGCAACGCTCGTGCTTCCGTAGACCGAATCGGAAAGCGAGATGCGGTTCGTTTTCGGGTCATAATGGTCGGTAAGGTTTCCCGAAACGCGACCTATCGAAACGCCGTAAGCACCGCCTGCGTTAAGAACCGCCTGTGCCGCCTGTGCGCCTGTTATTCCGCGACGTGAAGCTATTTTTGAAAACCTCGAGAATCTTGATTTTACAAGCATCTGCGCGATCAAGCTCAAAACTATCACGGGCAGCATATAAATCAAATAACCAAAATAACCGTACATCGCAAAAAAACTCCTTTTTTAGTCGTTCGGCAATTTCGAAAGCGGTTTTTTGAGGATCAATATTATCAAGAAGCAATAGATCATCTCACCGAGCATAAAACTGCCGTTATAGAAAAGCGAATAAAGATATGCGGATTCCGCACCGAAATTCATTCCGAAAAGTTCGACCGAATCGCCCACGCCGAGCTTCCAGATAGTCACGCCCGCGATGAAATGAATCGCAAAGCGACCGAGGCAGGCAACGACGGTTCCGACCTCGAGCCCCCATTTTTTATTCCTGAAAAATCCCGCAAGACCGACCATGCCGTATGCCAGAACATAGTCCAACAAAACAGAAAGGACGCCCCAACCGATACTTCCGCCGATCAGGCATTTGATAAAACCGTATGCCAAACCTGCGGGTATCGACCACACCGCGCCGCGACGCCAACCGAGGATAAGAAGCGGAAGCATCACGAAATCGATAGATCCGCCGTTCACCCAAAGGTCGAAACGAAAGGGCGGGAATTGAAGCAATCCCAAAACCGTTGCGAGCGCGATCATAATCGCCGCCTCGCAAAGTGCACGATAGTTTTTTGCCGTTTTTGTGTTCATCTTTCTGTTATCCTTTCCGGAACCAAATCAAAAAATACCGAAAAGCCGAAAAAATGACGGCAAAAAAACGTATTCTCCCTACGTCGGCATTATCCGAATCAGGTTCCTCGGGTATAATCTCAGCCGTACGAGAAAGAACGCACGGCACCCCGTTAAATTTTTAAATTATTTTTTAGCAGAGCTCTTGCTTGCAATAAATATAACTCTGTTTTTCTCTTTTGTCAAGAGTGTTTTTAATCGTTTTTCGTTTTTATTTCGACCTTATCTCCGAACTCTTCATACACGACCTTCGCCGTTATATGAAGCTTGATCGTATATTCCTCCTCGGGAGGAGTATATCCATCGACGTGTGAGGGTGTGTCAAACAGCTTGATATCGAACTCATATCTCGCCGAAGCAACAGCACCGTCTTTTACGGTAATCAGGCATTTCGTGTCGCTGTATTCCGTCTTTTCCTTCTGCGGTTTTTTCAAAACACCGACGAGGTCGTAGATATCGGTTCCGACGACCTTATCACAGAGTGCTTTCGTATCGTTGCGCGAGAAGGAAAACACCTTTCCCGAAGCGTTTTCCGAGACGGTTATCGCACCGAACGAGGTATCGAACCCGTCGAGAGTGCAAAAAGGGAACTTTCCGAGAATGTCCTCGGATTTACAGTCAACTGTTATCGTCTCGCCGTTATCGACGCTGACCATCTTTTCGTCGGCAAAATAGTTCTCAACCTTGCTCGACTCACCCATAAAGGTCTGGTCGAAGACTGCGTTCGAGATCTTCTTTTCCCTGTCCCAAGCGATATCGCCCGCGGCGTAATAAAACGTAACGTTGCTTCCGAACGAAAATTCAAGCATATACTCGCCCGAAAGACGGTTTTCGAGGTTAACGGCAGAGATCGCCGAGTTGAGCTCACGCTCAAGCTCGGGATCGGGTTTTTCCGTTTTTTCGGCACAACCGCAGAGAATAAGCGCAAGGAGAAGAACAATACTTAAAAATCTCTTTTTCATCTTCTTACCGTTCCGCCGGAGATATAAGTTTTCAGCTTCGATTTCACGCGGTTAACGTCCTCGGTGAGCGCATAGAACGTGCCCTCGCCGTCGATCGTGAAATAGCATCTCGAGGAATCGCGATAGAACACGATCTCGGGAGAATTCGCATCGGAGACGATCTTGATGCGGAAATATTCGGGGTGAGTTTCGCCTTCGACAGGGGTATATTCATCCTGCATATAAATGCCGAGAATTTCTTCGTAGAGGTACTTGAATCCCGCAACCTCAAGCGACTTATCGCCGTACATAACCTTGCCGAGCGAGCCCTCGTCGTTAAGCGAAAGAACGAACTTGTGCTCAACTCCGCCGTCGGTTATTATCATTTCCTCGATATCAACGAGATATATCGAGAAGAGCGAATGGTCGAGATATTCGGTCGCGTCCCAAGCCATCCATTCTGCGTTTTCTTTCGATATCTCAACGATAACGTCGGTCGTTACGCAGACGTCTTTTCCGTCCATCGTACCCGAAAGAGTCGTATAAACATAGTATTTTCCGTCTTCCGTGACCTTCGAAACGTAGACGTCGGTGACGACGGATGCATATTCAAACGCGAAATGCTTTTCGGGCTTATCGAGACCGAATTTTGCAAGAACGTCGGTCTTGAGCTTGGTTGCGTCGCCGTTGTCCGAGAACGCGCATCCTACAACGCGGTCGCCCTCGAGCGCGGCAATCTTCTGCACGAAGTTGTTGAAGTTCGTCATATCAAGATATGCGTAGTTCTTGCCCTCGGGGATCAACGAATCGGGCGAGACGAGCTTCCATTGGCTTCCGACAGCGTTCACGGGCTGAGCGTCCTCGCCGTCGGCATAGATTCTGATCTCGTCAAAAACAACGTAGGTGCTCTTTAACTGCGGTACGTCAAAATCGATGCGGATGAATTTGATTCCCGCTTCATCCTTGAACGAGATCTCATAATTTTTCATCGTCTTATCCGACTGGGAGGGAGAAATCTCGCCGCCCTCGACGCTGTGCCAGTTCATACCGTCGTCGGATTTCATGATTATCACTTTTGCAGGGAGATACGCGCCGTTTTTCTCGTCGCGGAGGAGTCCGAGCTTAACGCGGTAGTCGCCTTTTACAGATTTTCGGAGAAGTGCGCCCGAAACGTAGGTTCGGTTTCCGTCGGAGCTCGAAAATCCGCCGAAAACGTCGATATGGTTATACCACGCGTCTTTGTAGGTGCTGTAATCCTTGACGGATACCTTGTCGGAAATTACTTTCGTGAGCGAGGACGTGTCGATCGCGCTGAGGTTTGCGGCGGGGTTGAAGTCCGAAACAGCTTTTGCTGTGACGCTGATATTCTCAACGTAATCGTCGATACGTAGGTTGTTTATCGCAAAGACCTGCTCCGTGTTCGTGACCGCGTTCACGATCGTCGGCTTCATGATGTCCGTCTGAGGAAGAATAAGCGAGCCCTCAACGACGGATGCAGGAAGGAAATAGATAAATTCCTTCGTGAAATTTTGGAGAAGCTCGTCTTTTTCGGATTCGTTAGCGGCGGGCTTGAACATCGCGCCGACGTAACGGGAATAATAATATCCGCTTGCGGAACGGTTGCCGATATAGACGGTATGGAGATTATAGTTGCCGTTCTTGTCGGTCTTGGTCATGAGGGTATAGCTACCGGTCGCTCCGCCCTCGTCGGCAAGTCCGTAATCGGCAAAGGTCTTGCCCTCGGGAAGCTTCATCTTGCCTGCGGAAAGCGCGATTCTGCAGTTTGAGTTGAGGAGCGCAAACATCTCCTCGTCATAGCTTATCGCACGCGAGGACGCGAAATAAAAATCGCCCTCGTCGTTGTAAACAGAATATTCACCGTGAGCATTTTTTATCGTAAGATATGCGATTTCGCTTCTGTCGTTTATCTTCGGGAACATATAAGGATAGACGCCGTTTGCGGTCTCGGTAACGGTATCGCCGTCGGTATCATATCCCGAAAGAGCGCGAAGCGCGATATTCTTCTCTTCCCTGCCGGCAAGCGAAAGGATCGTATTTACGATCAACGCCTCGCCGTCGAAGGCATATTTCGTGCCGTCATAGAGCGTTTTGAAGAAGTCGCCGAACCCGATCTCTCTCTTTTCGCCGTCAACGACAACTCTCACGCCCGAAAAATGCGCGTCATCGCCGTTCTCTGTCTCGAGCTCGAAATCGTCGTTTGCTTCAACGATCGCGCCCGAAAAGCGGGAAATCATTTCCCACCACTCGTTGTTTGAGTCATAGTCCGAAAGAACGATCGTTACGTCACGATCCACCTCGGAAAGAGCGTTCTTCACATCATCGGAAAGAGTGTAAAAGGGGTCGCCGATATTATCAATTCCGTCGTCCTTGAAAAACATAGCGTAGGAAACGAAAAGTATCAATGCCGCAAGGGCAACGGATGCAACTGTGATAATTTGTTTTTTCATTGAAAATCCTCAATATATACAGTTTAGTTCCGCACGTTTGCGCGTGCGGAACTAGGAATTAACGATTAAAGATGTCTTCTCTTGACGAAAACGATCATGCCCATGATGAGCACAGCGCCGGGAAGAATCGTGCAGATAAGCCACGAAAGCGTTCTTGCCGTGCCCGTCTCGATCGTGAGCGCGGTTGATGCAAAGGGCTTGTCTCCGATGTCGGGCGCAAGACGGTTGGTCGAGAAAACTCTCGCCGCCGCAAGAAGAATACGGTTGTTGCCGTATTTGCCCTTCATAAGATTTTCGGTGTCGGCAAATTCCGTACTGCCGACAAGCATAACGTAAGAATACTCGGAGGCGTTGTTTTCGCCGTATTCCATTTTCGTGGAGAGGAGCATAAGGGGAATTTCACCCTCGGTCCCCTTTTCGAGATTTTTCGCGGAATGAGCGGTATCAAAGGTCGAAAGCACGGTCTCGACCATAAAGCTGTCCTGAGTAATGCCGTCTCTCTTGAAAAGCTCGACCGACTCGGGAAGCGCCGTCGTAAACACGCCCTCGGTCTCGCTCACGGTCTTGCGGATAAGATGCGCCGCAGAGCCGTCGGCGGAATCGTCCGAAATCTTCGGGTATTTCGCGTTGATAACCGCGCTGTTTCCGATCGAATGCGTCTCGTCGGTCACACGGTAAAGGGGCTTGTAGCCGATACCCCAGTTATCGCCGAGGCAGGACTGAAGCTCCTTGAGCTCGGGAGTTTCGGAGTCAACGAAAACGAGGAACGCGTTATGTCCGTCGAGATATTCGCTGATCTTGTCGATCTCTGCGGTATCGAAATCGTTTTTCGGGTCGTAGCAAATAAGAATTTCGGTTCGGGGATCGATCTCTTCGCGGCGGAGGTTCGCGGTTTTCACTTCAAAGCCTGCCGTTCCGAGCACCGAAACGATACCTGCAAGGTCGGAGGTATAAGCGATACCGCCGTCCTGCTCGATCGGTTCGCCGTGACCGTAAGTAAGCGTTACGACCTGCGGTTCGGAGATAGAGCTCTGCAGCATTGCGGTCACAAAGCGGTATTCGCCGTTAAAGGAGTAGTAATTTCCGTTTTCGTCGAGCGTGAAGAAGGACTGAAGGTCGAGAACACGGTAGTGCTCTGGTCCCTGAACGATAACGCTCGTCGCAGAAAGCTTCGTCGTCGATTCCTCGAGATATTTCTTCTCGAACTCGGGATCGGCGTTGAGCTCTCTGTATTCGATCTTGATGATGCCCTTTTCTCCGCTTCCGTCAAAGGTTTTCGCGAGGTTTTCGGCAGTATCGCGCACGAGGGCGGTAAGGTTTACGCCGTTGTGCACGTTCGTGTCGAGGTCGTATCTGTCACGCGCGGACATAAAATAGATCGTGATATCAAGGTCTTTTCCGAGGTCGGAAAGCATTTTTACGGATTCGTTACTGATGGAAGTGAATTCTTCCTGCGTAAGGTCGACCGTAAGATCGCCCGAAAGCGAAAGTGCGGAAAAAACGAGGTTGAGCGCGATGATAAGCGCGAGGAAAACGACGGTAAACGCGACCGAAAGAGAGCCGTATTTATAACGTCTGCGGTCCTTTACCGCGGCGGTCTTTTTTTGTTCGTTCATGTCAAAACCGCCTTTCTTATGCCCAACGGCGTTTTTCGATAACGCGAGTCGTGAGGAAAAGCGCTATCGCCGCAAGACTTAAATAATAAACTATCGCGGAAATATCGAGCATCTGGTTCGTAAAGGGTGTAAAACGGTCGATGATCGAAAACCATTTTACGACAGTTCTCCAAAACGAGGACTCGACCTCGCCCGCAAGGAGACTGATGAGAAGCATCGCCGCGTTCACGCCCATCGCCGAAACAGCCGCAATAAGCTGATTCTCGGTCAACGAGGAGAGCAAAAGCCCGATCGCGATGAACGCCGCGCCGAGAAGGAAGATGCCGAAAATATTCATCAAGATCGAAACCATGTTCGGGGTTCCGTATCTGAAAAGCAAAACGAAGTTGAAGCTGTTAACGACGAAAGTTGCGCCGAAAACGGTGAGCGCCGCGAGATATTTACCCATAACGATGCCTGTAACCGAGACGGGGCTCGTGAGGAGTATCTGATCGGTTCTCGTTTTTCGGTCTTCCGAGAAAAGCTTCATCGTAAGGAGCGGAATGAGGATCGCGAAAATCACCATCATCCAGAGGAAATATTCGCCGATGCTCGACGTGCTCTGAGCAAGAAGCGTACACTGGGAAAACGCCATGCCCGAAACGACGAGGAACATTCCGCAGAAGATATATCCGATCGGAGTGAGAAAATAAGATTTCAATTCACGCATATAGATGGCAAACATTTATTTCACACCCCTTTTCATTTTTTTCGCAGTTTCTTTTTCTTTTTCCTTGCCTACGAGGCGGATGAAGATGTCTTCAAGACTGAGCTCGACACCCTCGAGACCGATCAACGGCCAGCCCTTTGAGGAAAGCGTGTGGAAAAGCGGTTTTCTGATGTCAACACGGTCTTGCGATTCGAGGAGATAGCTCACGCTGTCGGTGTCGCGCTTTCCGAGAACGTCCGCCGACTTGATACCGCCGATCGAGCGAAGCGCTTTGAGCACCTCGTCCTCGGGTCCGACGATCTTCGCAACAAGCTTTCTCGAACCGTCAACGGCGTTGATAAGATCCTCGGTCTTTTCGTCCGCGACGATCTTGCCTTTGTTGATAACGACGATTCTGTCACAGACCGCCTGAACCTCGGGAAGAATGTGTGTCGAGAGAATTATGGTATGCTCACGTCCGAGCATTTTGATGAGATTTCGAATCTCGATGATCTGTCTCGGGTCGAGTCCGATCGTCGGCTCGTCAAAGATGAGCACCTTCGGGTTACCGATAAGCGCCTGCGCTATACCGACTCTCTGACGATAGCCCTTCGAGAGGTTTTTGATAAGTCGGTTGCCGACGTCATAAATCTTAACGACCTCGCAGATCTCTTTCAAATGCTGTTTGCGTGGAAGCTTGCAACCTTTCAGGTCATAAACGAAGTTAAGATATTCAAAAACCGTCATTTCGAGATAAAGCGGAGGGATTTCGGGAAGGAACCCGATGTCCTTTTTCGCTTTTATCGGCTCGGCAAGTATATCCGTACCGTCAATCTTGACGACACCGCTGTCGGCGGAAAGATAGCCGGTGATGATGTTCAGCGTCGTACTTTTTCCCGCGCCGTTCGGGCCGAGAAAGCCGAGAATTTCGCCTTCGTTGACTTTGAAAGATATACCGTCAACGGCGCGCTTGTCGCCGTAACTTTTTCGGATATCGTTAATTTCAATCATATCTTAACCTCAAAATTCAAGTTTGATTATTCGCCCTTTTCTTCTTTTACGATGCGAATACCCAATTCGTCGATCGCCTCCGCGGGAACCTCCGCAGGGCAGTCTGTCATAAGTTCTTTTGCGTTCTGCATCTTGGGGAATGCAACGACGTCGCGCAAGCTCGTTGCGCCGACCATCTGCATGACGATTCGGTCAAGTCCGATACCCATACCGCCGTGAGGAGGTGCGCCGTAGCGGAACGCTTCGAGGAGATAGCCGAACTTGATCTGCGCTTCTTCCTCGGTAAGTCCGAGAAGCTCGAATATCTTCGCCTGAAGCGCGGGGTCGGTAATTCTTATCGAACCGCTCGAAAGCTCGATACCGTTGAGAACGAGGTCGTACGCCTTTGCGCGGACCTTGCCTTTGTCGGAATCGAGATACTGAACGCATTCGTCAAGGGGCGAGGTGAAGGGATGGTGCATCGCAATCCATTCGCCCGATTCATAGTCAAATTCAAAGAACGGCATTTCAACGACCCAGAGGAAGTTGTAACCGCTTCTTTCAACGCCGAGACGGTTCGCCGCTTCAACACGAAGCTGACCGAGCTGAGTAAGCACGCGGTTGTTGTCCGTGTCGGCAAGAATGAGAAGTATATCGCCCTTTTCGCAGTCGGCGAGCTTGAATATCGCCTCGAGCTCGGGCTCGGTCATGTATTTGAGGAAGGAACCGCTGTCCGCATCCGCACCGCGTTTTACCCACGCAAGACCTTTTGCACCGCAGCCCTTTGCGTATTCGCCGAGCTTGTCGATATCCTTGCGGGAGAGCTTGTCTGCATAGCCCTTGAGGTTGATCGCGCGGACGCTTCCTCCTGCTTCAACGGCAGAAGCGAACACAGGGAATCCGCATTCCTTGACTGCTTCGGAAACGTTGACGATCTCCATACCGAAACGGAGGTCGGGCTTGTCCGAGCCGAAGCGTTCCATACATTCGCGATAGGTATATCTGGGAAGCGGCGTGGGAATATCCACGTCGAGACATTCCTTGAAGATATGCTTGATGAGTCCTTCGCCGACGTTGAGAACGTCGTCTGCATCAACAAAGCTCATTTCAAGGTCGATCTGCGTGAACTCGGGCTGACGGTCAGCACGAAGGTCCTCGTCGCGGAAGCAACGAGCGATCTGGAAATATCTGTCGAATCCCGCAACCATCGAAAGCTGTTTGTAAAGCTGGGGAGACTGCGGAAGCGCGTAGAACGAGCCCTTGTGCACACGCGAGGGCACGAGATAGTCACGAGCTCCTTCGGGAGTGCTTTTTATAAGTATCGGGGTTTCGATCTCGATAAATCCGTTATCACAAAGATAGTCACGAACCGATTTTGCAACCTTTGCGCGGAAGATAATGTTGTTCTGGAGAACAGGACGGCGAAGGTCGAGATATCTGTGACGGAGACGAAGCTCCTCGTTCGACTTGCAGTCGTCGGTGATATCAAAGGGCGGAGTTTCGCTCTCGCCGAGAATACGCACGCTTTCCGCAAAAATCTCGATGTTGCCCGTAGGAATATCGGGGTTCTTGCTCGAGCGTTCACGCACGACACCCGTCGCGGAAACGACGAACTCGCTCTTGAGCTCAAGCGCTTTTGCAAAAACCGCCTCGTCGCTGTTCTCGTCAAAAGCAAGCTGAACGATACCGCTTCTGTCGCGGAGGTCAACGAAAACGAGGCTTCCGAGCTTTCTCGCCTTCTTTACCCAACCCATGACGCAAACGGTCTTTCCTATATCCGATTCTCTCAAATCGCCGCAGTAATTCGTGCGGCGTTCATTACCCAAAAATTCTATCATAATCAAACCTCTTTTTTATCAGCCGATCAAATTTTTAATACTTTCCGCATCGATACGGACGCGCGTTCTCTCGCCGTTACGCATGTTGCGTATTTCGGCTTCGCCCTCGGCGATCTCGTTATCACCGACAACAAGAACGAAGTTCGCGCCGGTCTTATCGGCATATTTCATCTGCGCCTTGAGCGATCTGCCGCAGATATCCGTCTCGGCAGAAATGCCCTCGTTGCGAAGCTTCTGTGCAATCGCAAAAGCAGCGCCCGAAGCGTTCTCGCCGAGAGGCGCGATGTAAATATCGCAGCTCGTGCCGAGCTCGGGAACAAGCGACTCGTCCTTTAACGCCTGAATAAGCGGGGTTATCCCCATACCGAATCCAACGGGAGGCATCTCGGGACCGCCGATGGACGAAAGAAGTCCGTGGTATCTGCCGCCGCCGCAAACCGTGCTCTGCGCACCGATGGAATCAACGGTGAACTCGAAAACGGTTCCCGTGTAATAATCAAGTCCTCTTACGATCGAGGGGTCGACGATATAGTCGACTCCGCAATCATCGAGGAGTTTTTTGAGTTTTTCAAAATGCGATTCACAGCCGTCGCAAAGATGCTCGAGCGTTTTCGGCGCATTTTTTGCGATTCCCGAGCAGATCGGACTCTTGCAGTCAAGAACGCGAAGCGGGTTCTTCGCAAGGCGCTCGCGGCAGGTATCGCAAAGCTCGGATTCATAGCCCGAAAAATAATCAAGCAACGCCTTTCTGTAAGAAGGACGGCACTCGGGGCATCCGATAGAGTTGATACGAAGTGTAACGTTCTTGAGTCCGAATCTCTTGAAGAGTCCGTCGGCAAGCATAATTACCTGTGCATCCGCCTCGGGGAGGTTACTTCCATAGAGCTCCGTGCCGAACTGCCAAAACTCACGGCTTCTGCCCGCCTGGGGCTTTTCCCTTCTGAAAAAGTTCGAGAGGTAGAAAAGCTTGAGCGGCATCGCGCCTGCATAAAGACCGTTCTCGATAACCGAGCGCGCAACGCCCGCGGTACCTTCGGGACGGAGCGAGAGACTGCTTCCGTCTTTGTCGATAAACGTATACATCTCTTTTCCGACGACGTCGGTCGTATCGCCGACACCGCGACAGAAAAGCTCGGTCGACTCAAAGGTCGGCATTCTTATTTCGGAAAAGCCGTATATCTTCGCGATATCGCGCACTTCTCCCTCAATATATTGCCAAAGCCCGATATCCGAGGGAAGGATATCGAGCGTGCCTTTCGGCTTTTGGATCTTATTCATAATTAAAAACTGCCTGCTCCGTTCTTGAGATTCGCGCGCCAGTCAAGGTCGCCCCTTGCAAGCGCAAGCACAAGCGCCTCCGCCGTCGCGATGTTCGTCGCAACGGGTACGGAATACTTGTCACAAAGTTTTACGAGGTTGACCTCGTCCTCGGCGTATTCAGCATCGTTGTTCGTATCGCGAAGAAGAATGAGAAGGTCAACTTCGTCATAAGCGATCTTCGACGCGATCTGCTCGCCACCGCCGTGAGTTCCCGCAAGCAAACGCTCGATCGTCAAGCCGGTTGCTTCGGAAATATATTTACCCGTGGTTGCGGTCGCGCAGATTCGATGGTTCGAAAGCACTCCGCAATACGCGATACAAAACTCGGTTATGAGTTCTTTTTTCTTATCGTTTGCAATAATTGCGATATTCATATCGTATCCTCTCTTTTCACATTAGGAACGCGCTTCACGATACCCTCGTAAGATGAACGGCGCTTGAGCGAATCCGAGCCGTCGAAAAGAAGAACTCGTCCTCCCGTCAAGCGGAGCGCGATGTTGTAGAACGCGGATTCCCAGATCTTTGCCTTCTTGCGGAGATTGCCCATGAACGAAAGCTCTGCCGCCTCCTGCGATGCCTGAAGCTTTTCGCAATAGGGAACGACTCCGAGCAGACGCACTGACGAGCGGTTGATGATATCGATGATATCGGGCAATCTTCCCTTTTCCGCAAACGTCTCGCGGTAACCGTTGACTACGAGCGAAAGCTCTTTTATGCCCATAGCGGAAAGGCGCGCCGCCGTTTTCTCCGCCGCAC
>JAZRRU010000046.1:0-4527 GCA_045651025.1 Eubacteriales bacterium | reverse complement strand
GAAGGGATGGCACTCGCAACAAAGAAAATAAGGCAGGTGAGGAGATTTATTCCAACCGCCAAAAACGTAATTCTGTTTGAAGCCTTTGGACCAAAATGCTTTGTGATAATATCCATGCACATAAAAGAAAGCCATGATATGAGTATTCCTCCGTCAAGGGCTATCCAATCGAGCATGAGGAGGGTTTTATTCGCAAGAAGATTCATACATATAACGCTCACGACGAAAAGCGTGACCGTCGTCGCAGGAATCGAGCGAAGCAGAAGCTTCGTTTCCGCATATTCGCTATTCAGTTTTTTCTTTAAGCGTTCAAAAAACATAGGTTACCTGTATTATCGGAGTAATTAAATTGACGTTTTTTCGTTTTCAATACTTTCGGCGTATCGGACCGCTTCCATCGCGTCCTCGGCGTATTTATCCGCGCCGATGCAATTCGCATATTCCTCGGTGAGTACCGCGCCGCCGACGATTATCTTACACCACGGTGCTCTCTCGCGGAGGAGCTTTATTGTCTCTTCCATAGCGGGAACAGTCGTAGTCATAAGAGCGCTCAAGCCCACGATCGGTGCGTGATATTTTTCGGTTACCGCCAAAATCTCCTCGGGCGATACGTCACGACCAAGGTCGATGACCTTGAAGCCGTAATTTTCAAGCAAGAGGCAGACGATATTCTTACCGATATCGTGAATATCACCCTTTACCGTCGCCATAACGACGGTCAGCCGTTCGCTTTTTTCGGGGTTGGATGCAAGAAACTCGCTTATCGGCTCGAACGCCGATTTTGCCGCCTCTGCCGCCATAAGCAAAGACGGGAGATAGACGGTTTTTTCTTCAAATCCCTTGCCGACCGTGTCGAGCGCGGGGATTATCTGCTCTTTTACTATATCAAGCGCGTCAACGCTTTCGAGCAATTTCAAAGTAAGCTCTCTCGCTCTGTCGCACATGCCTTTTATGATCGCATCTTTGAGCGTCTCGACAGACGAATCGGTCGTTTTAACGGCAGTGCCGACGGAAGTCAGATTCGTCTCAACGGAAGAAGCAAACGACATATAGCCGATGCAGTTATCGTCAAGACCGTTGAGCACTCGGAACGCGTGGTAGGTCTTCATCATCTCGACGGAGTAAGGGTTCATAATCGCGGCGGTCAAGCCGTTCTCGAGAGCGTTCGCAAAGAAAACGCCGTTTAGAATATCGCGGTTCGGGAGACCGAATGAGACGTTCGAAACACCGAGAACCGTGTTACATCCGAACTCGTCATGAATTTTTTTCAACGCGCCGAGCGTCACCTTCGCCGCGTTCGGGTCAGCCGAGACGGTCATAGTAAGGGTATCGAAAATTATATCCTTCTTGTCGATGCCATAGCTTTCGGCGGTCGCAAGAATCTTTTTCGCGATTTCAAAACGGCCTTCGACGCTTTCGGGAATACCGTTTTCGTCGAGGGTAAGCGCAACAACCACACCGCCGTATTTTTTCACGAGAGGAAAGACGGCGGACATGGACTCGGGCTTTCCGTTGACCGAATTTATCATCGCTTTTCCGTTATAACGACGCAGAGCCGATTCCATAGCATCGGCGTTCGAGGTGTCGATCTGCAACGGGAGAGCGCAGACCGTCTGAAGCGCGCAGACGACATCTTTTATCATCCTCGGCTCGTCGATTTCGGGCAGACCCACGTTGACGTCGAGAATATGCACGCCTGCGGATTCCTGCGAAAGACCCTCGCCGAGAATGAAGTCGAGGTCATTGTCGCGGAGCGCCTGCTTGAATCTCTTTTTACCCGTCGGGTTGATACGCTCGCCGATAAGCACGGGATATGACGCAAAATCAACGATATGAGTATAGGACGATACGACCGTGCGTTTTTTAGGTTCGCGGAACGCGGGTGAATCGGGCAGAGCGTTCACAACACATTTTATATAATCGGGTGTCGTTCCGCAGCATCCGCCGCAGATACGCACCCCTTTCTCGACGAGAGATGCAACTTCACGTCCGAATTCTTCGGGCTCTACGTCATAAACAGTATGACCGTCTCTTATTTCGGGGAGTCCTGCGTTCGGCTTCAAAAGCACGGGAACGGTCGCGTATTCGAGCAGTTCCTCGGCGATCGCGGAAAGCTGACGGGGTCCGAGGGAGCAATTCGCGCCGACCGCATCAGCGCCCATACCCTCGAGCATCGCAACCATAGCCGCAGGCGATGCGCCCGTCATAAGACGGCCGTCCGAGCCGTAAGCGTTCGAAACGAATACGGGGAGCGACGAGTTTTCTTTCGCCGCAAGAAGCGCCGCTTTCGTCTCATAGCTATCGTTCATCGTCTCGATGAAGATAAGGTCAACGCCATATTTCACACCGAGCTTTACCGTCTCGGCAAAGATAGAAACAGCGTCCTCAAAATCCAAGTCGCCGTAGGGCTTCAGGAGCTTTCCCGTCGGGCCGATATCAAGAGCGATGAACCGCTCGCCGTCAACGCCCTCACGTGCAATTTTTGCGTTCTCGACCGCCGAACGAACGATTTCGTCGAGCTCATCGGGCGAGAATTTCAAAATATTCGCGCCGAAGGTGTTCGTAGAGACGACGTTTGAGCCCGCGTCGAAATAGTCGCGATGGATTTTCCTAATAACCTCGGGATGAGAGAGGTTCCACCTCTCGGGCAGTTCACCCGCGGAAAGTCCCGCGCTCTGCAAGAGCGTACCCATACCGCCGTCAAGCACAAGAATATTTTTCTTCAAATAATCAAGTATTTTCATATCAATAAATACCTATTATCGCCGTAACGCTCTTCGTCGGCGACATAATTAAGCTATCGTTGAGTGTAAGCCCGATACGTCTCGGGCAATCAAGAGCGGAGAAAATTTCTTTTTGGAAACCGAGCGGAAGATCACCGTAGCCCGCGCTGAAACGTGGACGAAGCGACAAACCCTCTGAAGCGTATTTTTCCTTCATTTCAGAACAGAACGCGTCACAAAGCGCCTCGATCCTCTCCGCGCCGATAGATTGAAAGCAGACCGCAAGAGACGGCTCGGTTTTTCCGTAACGCAAAACGAGTCGGTCGAGCTCGAGTCCGACCGTCGCGGCAAACACGACGGCTTTTTTGCATCCAAAGAGGCATTTCGAAAGATCGTTACTCTCAACCTTCCCGAACCCAAAATCGCAAACCGCATTTTCGATGCTCAACTCAAATTCCGCAAAGCAGACTCGGTAAGTCAGCTTATCCTCACAAAGCGCAAGAGCACGCTCGACAAGAGCATCGATCTCCGCATTATCTCCGCGACAGCCCATATACCGCAAAACTTCGCGCCGATTAACGGGCAGGGCGGAAAATTCCTTAATAATTACCGCGCTCATTTTCCGATTATTGCCGACACGTTGCTCATGATTTTCTCGGCAACGTCGGGTTTGTTCATCGAATAAACGTGAACGTTCGTGATTCCGTTTGCGTAGAGGTCGATTATCTGGTCGGTTGCGTAAGCGATGCCCGCCTGCTTCATTGCTTCGGGGTCGGAGCCGAACTTATCGACGAGAGATTTGAACCTCTGGGGCACGAAAGAGCCGGAGAGCTTCACGCTTCGTTCGACAAATTTTGCGTTCGTAATCGGCATAATACCGGGGATTATCGGAACGGTTATGCCTGCTTCTCTTATTTTGTAGAGGAAGTTATAGAGCAGGTTGTTGTCGAAAAACATCTGGGTCGTAAGAAAATCGCAACCTGCGTCAACCTTTTCTTTCAGGTATTTAATATCTTCTTTTTGGTCTTTACTTTCGGGGTGAATTTCGGGATAGCAAGCGCCTCCGATGCAAAAATCAGAGCCCGATTCCTTTAATTCACGAATGAGATCGACAGCGTGATGATAAGTCCAACCGCTTCTGTCCTCATCCTGCATATCCTGCGGAATATCGCCGCGGAGAGCCATCACATTTTCGATACCCGCATCCTTGATTCGTTCGATCATCGAGCGAACCGTTTCTTTCGTTGACGAAACACAGGTCAGATGTGCAAGAGTCGGGACGCCGTAACGTGCTTTTATGTTTTTTGCAATATCAAGCGTGTACTGGCTTGTGCCGCCGCCTGCGCCGTAAGTCACGCTCATAAACGAGGGTTTTAATTTTGCGATCTCCTCCGTCGCGGTTTTCACGCTCTCAAAGGTCGTCGTTGTTTTTGGCGGAAACACCTCAAAAGAAAGGTGAGGCGTGTTTTTATTTAATATCTCGGTGAGCTTCATATCAAAAACCCTCTTTATAATAAAGATAGATTATTATATCACACGCAAAAACAAAATTCAATGCATTTGAAAATATCGTTTGGTTCGGTGAGCACGCTCGTCGGTCTCATAACCAAAAGCGTGAGTACAAAAACCTACCCACGAGAAACAAAACGAAAAACAGCACCCGTTTGGGTGCTGTTTTCATTTTGGCAAGTTGCACCGATTTAGATATCGGGATTATTTGTTAAAATTTGTCATCCAATCTTCCACCGATAGTCCACCTATACTACAAATAACAATTTCATCCCACAGTTCACACAATGAGCTC
>JAZRRU010000045.1:0-15913 GCA_045651025.1 Eubacteriales bacterium | reverse complement strand
GGTTGCCCTTGGAGCGGAAAGTGATGTTGCGCTGGAGAGGGAAGTTGACACACTGGGCAAGGAAAGAGCCTGTGAGCATGGCGATGAGGTAACCCAAACCGCCGCCGATGGCTACGTTGCCGGACGAGTCATACACCACCTCATAGCCGATGGCATTCCAGACAAAGTCAATGCCGAAGAGCCTGACGGGAAGTGCCGGCCAGCTCCACTCAATGCCTGCCATGCGCTCACCGAGCAGGTTGGGGAGAAATGCGTATATCAGATATTGGACTACGGTTACTGCAATGCTGAATACCAAAAACAGACCGCCCTCGCGTATCCACTTCGCGGCCTTGGGATGGGCAAGTGCCCAGTTTTTGAATTTGTACATGCTGTTCACCTCGCGACTTAGCTATGTACACAGCTTATCATAAAGGCATGCGGGGAGCAAGGGAAGAAAAGCCGCGCCGGTTTCAACGTGCCGCCGGCACGTTGCCAAGAGCCGGATTTCGAATCCACAGCGAACAAAAAAATATCGAGCCGACACGAAAGTGTCTGCTCGATATTTGGTGGGGGAAGGTGGATTCGAACCACCGAAGTCATTGACAACAGATTTACAGTCTGCCCCCTTTGGCCGCTCGGGAATTCCCCCATATTAATATCTACTTGTGGAGCTGGTGAAGGGAGTCGAACCCCCAACCTACTGATTACAAATCAGTTGCTCTGCCATTGAGCTACACCAGCATCTCGCTCACGCCAGCAGGTGGTAGTATATCACACTAATGGGGCGTTGTCAATCCCTTTTTTCAATTTTTTTGTTTTTTTCGATATTCTTCATTTCTTTTTTCGGAACACGCAGGTTTTGGCATAATGCGACACGTTGTTTCGATACAATTAATAAAAAAGATTTTTCGAAAGGACATCGCAAATTAATGGAAATCAAAGGCGAAAAGCACGGCGGCGACACAGTCGCGTTTATTTTCGGCGAGGTCGATCATCACAACGCCAAGGAAGCGAGAGAAAAGCTTGATTCCCTCATCGACGAGAATCAGCCGATTCGTTTTTTTCTCGATCTTTCGGGAGTTACTTTTTGCGACTCGTCGGGGTTGGGGTTGGTCATGGGCAGAATGAGAAAATGTCTCTCGGTCGGCAGCGTTCTCGTTATAAAAAATCCGTCCGTTGCGGCGGAGAGAATACTTCAGATCGCGGGAATGGACAAGATCATCAAAATTGAAAGAGGATAAAAATGGCTGATACGGTTATTAACGTAATGAAAATTGAATTTTGCGCAAAGAGCGCAAACGAGGGGTTTGCGAGGACTGCCGTCGCTTCTTTTGCGTCGCAGGTCGATCCGAGCGTCGCGGTTATTGCAGACATAAAGACCGTCGTTAGCGAAGCGGTCACGAACGCTATCGTTCACGGATACTGCGAAGTTTCGGACAAAAGTACATGTCCGATCTACATACAATGCAAGCTCACCGAAAGCGGTAGACTTCTCATCAAAATCAAGGACAAAGGAAAAGGAATCGAGGACGTAAACGCGGCGATGCAACCGCTCTACACGACCGACTCCGACGGAGAGCGGAGCGGTATGGGATTCACCATCATGCAAAGTTTCACGGATGGTATCAAGGTCAGGTCAAAGCCGCAAAAAGGAACGACAGTCCTTCTTGAAAAAAGGTTGGTCGAAAAGTGAACGAGGGCAAGTCCGCGCTTATCTCGAGAGCAAAAGACGGCGACGGGGACGCGCTTGATATCCTCGTGAACGAAAACACGGGGCTCGTTCGGTCGATCGCACTGCGTTTTACGGGGCGAGGGGTAGATTTCGACGATCTATGTCAGATCGGTCACATCGGGATGATAAAAGCCATCCGCAATTTCGATCTCGAACGGCAGACCGCTTTCTCAACATACGCGGTTCCGCTTATTATCGGCGAGATAAAGCGATTTTTGCGCGACGACGGCGAGATCAAGGTCGGGCGCGAGTTAAAGCGGAGGGGCGCGGCGGTTTTTGCGGCGAGGGAAAAATACATTTCCGAAAACGGGTGCGAGCCGAGCGTTTCCGAAATTTCGGTCATGTGCGGTATGAGTGAGGAAGAAACCGTCGAAGCTATAAGTGCAACGGCGTCGACGATCTCACTTTCCGAGCAGGTCGGCGAGGATGCGACGCTCGAGGATTTTATCGGAAAGGATTTCACGCCCGAAATAAACGAAAAGATCGCTCTTATGCAAGCGATCGATCGGCTCTCCGAAGAAGAGCGGGAGATAATTAAGCTTAGGTATTTCAAAAACCTGACCCAGAGCGAAACGGGGCGAATCCTCGGGATGACGCAGGTCACGGTTTCACGCAAGGAAGCAAAGGCGCTCAACAGGTTGAAAAGCGAGCTTTTATGAGTCGAGCATTGCTTTGAACTCGGGGCGGACGTTCTCATCCTCAAGCGAAGACATACAAACGCGTCCGAAGCCGTCGAGCGAAACGTGAGTCAGCACTACAAAAAACGAAAGTTCGCGGTCGAAAACATAGATATCATCGGGAAGATTCGATTTCGACGCATCCGTAATCATCCCAACGACCTCGTTTCCCGTGCAGGAGATAACGGGGACTTTCGGGAGCTTGTTGTTGATTTTAAAGTGCATATCGTCCCAAGTGACGATCACCTCTTCCCTCTCGGCAAGAGTCGAAAGAGCAAAGTCGAGCGACACGAGGTTATAAGGTCTTATCACTTCCCAGATGCGTCCTCTGTGAGTATTCGTGCCGTAAAAATCAAAATGTCCCATGACGGCGCGGTACTGCGGAAGGGTTTTTGAGGTGAATTTATTTATGAACGCTTTTTTCAAAGACAAAAGCTCGTTTTTCGTCATAGCAGTTACAAATAATGCAGGTGTTTCCACCTGCATTTTCCTTTTTATTTCTTATCGAAGATACCGCGGATGAGTTTGTAATACTCATAAGCGGCGCGTTCGGTCTTGTTATCGCCGAAACGGTAAAACTCGCCGTCTTTTATGTCGGGCGGAAGATATCTCTGCGCGACGTAATGGTTCGGGTAAACGTGAGGATATTTATAACCCGTATCGGCATCGGGACGATGAGTATCTCGAAGATAAGAAGGTATATCCCTTCCCCTGCCCGAATTTATCGCTTCGACAGCCGCGGCGTACGCATCGTGTGCGGAATTTGATTTCGGTGCAGTTGCGAGAAGCACGACGGCATCGGAAAGCGGGAGAGATGCCTCGGGAAGTCCGACAGATGTTGCGATATCGACACATGCCTTTACTATCGGAATACACATAGGATACGCCAATCCGATATCCTCGCAGGCAATAACCATCAAACGCCTGCAAGCACTTATAAGATCGCCGCCCTCAAGGATACGTGCCAAATAGAACACCGCCGCATCAGGGTCGGAGCCGCGGATCGACTTTTGGAACGCGCTAAGCAGGTCGTAATGCTCGTTTCCGTCACGGTCGAAGCGGATACCCGAGCGCTGGGAAAGCTGTTTTGCGAGCTCGACAGACAATTCGTTCTCGGACGAATAATAGACGTTTTCGAGTGCGCCGATGCCTTTTCGTACGTCGCCGCCGCAACCGCGTGCGATTGCAAGAAGAACCTCGTCAGAGCAGGTTTTCTGCATACCCTCGGTATCGTTACAAATATCGAACGCACGGCGAAGTGCGACTATCATATCCTCGGGGTCAACGGGCTTGAACTCAAACACGCTCGAGCGCGAAAGAAGCGCGGGATAGAGCGAGAAGAAAGGGTTCTCGGTCGTTGAGCTTATGAGCGTAACACGTCCGTCCTCAACGTATTCGAGGAGGGACTGCTGTTGCTTTTTGTTGAAATACTGAATCTCGTCTATGTAAAGAATGATTCCGTCGGAGGCGGTTATCGAGCGCGAGACGGAAAGGATATCCTTGATATCCGAGAGCGAGGCGACGGTTGCGTTTATGCGGTAAAATTCCTTTCCCGTAAGCTTTGCAACAATATCGGCGACAGTCGTTTTTCCCGTACCCGGAGGGCCGTGGAAGACGAGAGACGGAAGGTGGCCGCTTTCGATAATACGGCGGAAGGGCGCGTTTTTTGAAAGCAGGTGTTTTTGACCTGCGACTTCGTCAAAGCTTTTCGGACGGACCTTATCTGCCAACGGCATCGAAAGCACCTCCTTTTTTAGATTCTCAAATTTTTACTTCTTTTCGGAATCCTTTTTGCGGAAAGAAAATTTCGATTCCTGATTGTTGAAAATACGGTAGATATTCGAACGGTGCATAAAGATGACCATGCATCCGATGAACAATGCAAAGATGATTTCGAAGAGAGATGCCGAGTTGCCTGTTCTTGCCATCGAAGCGACCTGAACCGCCGCGGGATAGGTTATCGCCGCGATTATCGAAGAAAGCGAAACGTAGCGTGTGATAAACAAAACGAGCGCGAAGACGACGAACAGCACGAGGAATATCATCGGGTCGATGAGAAGAATCATCGTTGCCGCGGTGAGAACGCCTTTACCGCCCTTGAAGCGGTAATAAACGGGGAAAATATGGCCGAGCATGCAAAACGCGCCCGCGATATACGCGCCCGTCTGACCGAGCAAGAGGATACCGACGAGGATGGAAGCTACCTGCTTGCCGATATCGCCCGCAAGGGTCAAAAGCGCACCGTCCTTTCCGTAGACACGGTGCATATTCGTCAAGCCCGCGTTTCCGCTTCCGAAGGTGCGGATGTCCTGATTGAATTTGTATCTCGAGATGATTATTGCAGAGTTCAACGAGCCGAGAAGATACGCCGAGAGAGCGCAGAGAACCCACGCCGTAATGATTATCGCGTTCGAAAGCGCGATATTTTCGGCAGTTGCTTCAGCCCATTTTACCATAAGTCCGAACATTCCGGGGAAAAGGTTATAAAGATAAACCATATCATCAGATTCCTTTCGGATTTTCGCCTTTTTGCTTTATGACGAATTTTATCGGTGTGCCCGAGAAGTCAAACGCTTCACGGAGGCAGTTTTCGATATAACGCTGATAAGAGAAATGGAAAAGCTCCGCATCGTTACAGAAAAGAACGAACGTCGGAGGGCAAACGCCCGTCTGAGTCATATAATAGACGCGCAATCTTCTGCCCTTGTCGGACGGGGGCTGAACGCGCGACGTTACCTCGGAGAGGAAGTCGTTGAGCAAGCCCGTCGTGATACGGCGGTTCGCGTTTGCATAGATCTCGTTTATCATCGGGTAGAGCTTATCAACACGCTGGCCCGTAAGCGCCGAAACGAACGCCACGGGGGCATAGCGCATATAAGAAAGCGCATTATAAACGTTTTTCGTAAAGTTGCTTACCGAGGAATTATCCTTCTCAAGAGAATCCCATTTGTTGATGACGATAATGCTCGCCTTGCCTGCGTTGTGCGAGAGGCCTGCGATACGTTCGTCCTGCGCGGTTACGCCTTCGTTTGCGTCAACCATAACGAGGCAGACGTCGGCTTTTTCGACCGCGGAGTTCGCACGGATAACAGAGAATTTCTCGATTCTGTCCTCAACCTTTGAGCTTCTGCGGATACCTGCGGTATCAACGAAGATATACTTACCGTGCTTATTCTCAACGAAGCTGTCGATCGCGTCACGGGTCGTACCGGGCATATCGGAAACGATCGATCTCTCTTCACCCGTGATGCGGTTTATGATCGAGCTTTTGCCTGCGTTCGGCTTTCCGATAACGGCAACGCGGATCGCGCCCTCCTCCTCGGGAGAAGCAACTTCGTCGGGAAGATAGCCCGTTACGCAGTCGAGAATATCGCCCGTACCCGAGCCGTGAACCGAGGAAACGGGAATAACGTCATCAAATCCGAGCTCGTAAAATTCATAAAATTCGGGAGGAAGATCACCGATTCTATCAACCTTATTGACGGCAACGACGACGGGTTTTTGGCTTTTTTTCAGCATCGTGGAGATTTCCCTGTCCGCGGCGGTAACGCCGACACCGAGTTCGGTCATAAAAATGATAACGTCGGCACTTCCGATGGCGATCATCGCCTGATCGCGCATCTGACGGAGCAAGGTGTTCTCGGTCGTGGGCTCGATACCGCCCGTGTCGATGAAGAGCATCGTTCTGCCGTTCCATTCGACGTCGCAATAGATTCTATCGCGGGTAACGCCGGGGGTATCCTCAACGATCGAGATACGCTCGCCTGCTATTTTGTTGAAAAAGGTGCTCTTGCCGACATTCGGTCTGCCGACAACCGCAACTGTGCATTTTGCCATAATTTAATCCTTTCCTGTCATCGCAGAGAAGAACGTATCTCCCCCTCTTTCGACGACGACAATCGGAACACCCAATCTTTCGGAAACCTGATCGACGGAAACGTCATCAAGGAACAGATCACCCTCGGCGCGAAGCATATTCTCAGGTATCAAAAGCGCCTCGCCGAGATTTTTTCCGGAAAGCTGGGCGATGATATCTCCGCCCGTGACGAGACCGCTGACGGTAACGCTTCCGCCGAAGAAGTTATTCTTCACGGCGAAGACGTTCACGGACAGATTTTTGTATTTCTCGGTCGCAGCGTTCGAAAGCGAGCATATAAAATCATACGCCGCCTCGCCCGTTGCGATACTTACTTTTCTATTATACTCCAAAGAATCGGTATTTTCAAGCGAATACATAAATTCTTCGGTATCGCTTCGGATCATACCGACACCGCTCTCAATCTGCGGATAGGACTCGTAATAATCCTCGTCGGGAATCTCACGCTCGGAGATAAGATAAAACTCATCGGAGGGATAAATGAGCCGTGTTCCGCGTTCGTTCAGGCAATAATCACCGAAATGGTTCGCGGTATCGATAACGTCGGATGCGGAGGATTTATCAAACGGTTCGAGAGGATAAAGCCCCTCGCGGTGACCCGTAAGTCCGCAGGGAACGAGGGAGACGCTGTCGAGATTTTTGAGTTCTATTAGGTCGGTAAGAGTTCTTGTGAGGGCGAGACCGTCGTTGATTCCCTTGCAGAGAACCAGCTGAACGTTTAACGTTATTCCGCCGTCGTCGAGCTTCTTCAAAAAGCGAAGGCAATCGCCTGCGAAGCGGTTACGCATCATCTTGACGCGAAGCTCGGGGTCGGTCGTATGGACGGAGACGTTCACGGGAGAGATACGCATTTTTATGATACGGTCGATATCCGATTCTTTTAAGTTCGTCAAGGTGACGTAGTTGCCGTGCAAAAAGGAAAGGCGTTCGTCATCGTCTTTAAAATAGATCGTCTCGCGCATTCCTTTTGGATTCTGGTCAATAAAGCAGAAGATGCAGTTGTTTCTGCATCGCTTTTTTTCGTCCATAAGATAGGTCGCAAATTCAAGACCTATATCGGAATACTCGGGCTTTTCTATCGTAAAATCCAACATTTCCTCTCCCCTTTTTACGGTGAGGAGAAGGGTTTTGTCCATAATATAAAAACGGTAATCAAGAACGTCGTTTATTTCGTTTTTGTTCACGGAAACGAGGGTATCCCCGACTTTTATTCCGCATTTTTCCGCGTATGAACGCGCACTCACCGAGGTTATCTTTACCATATTATCCCTGCTATATTACAAAAAAGCGTGTTGCAATTAAATCCGCAACACGCTGTTTTGGTTAGTCGTTTTCTTTGACCTGAAGAACTACTTTGCCGCCGTAGGTGCCGCAGCTCTTGCAAACGCGGTGAGAAAGAATATATTCTCCGCACTTAGGGCATTTTGTCATTCCGGGAAGGTCGAGCTTCCATACGGAAGAACGTCTTTTATCTCTTCTTGCTTTGGATACTTTTCTCTTAGGTACTGCCATTTTTGAATCCTCCTTGATAAGTTATATATTTTTTTATTACAAATTTAATCGCCGAAGTAATCCTTCAGCACATCCCAACGGGGATCACGCTCAACAAGCTCGCAGGAGCAGGAACCTTCATTGAGGTCGCAACCGCACTTCGGACAGAGCCCTTTGCAATCCTCACGGCAGAGGAAGCGCGACGGCATTTCCAAAATCAAGGTCGAACGGACAAGCTCGTCGATATCCAACGAAAAGTCGGTCAGAAGAATGAATTCGTCCTCATCCTTGTTGGCGAGTTTGTCGGTAATTTTCGCTTCGAGAGCGATCGGTTCGGAATAAGAAAATTCCTTTCCGCATCTGGCACAGGAAACCCTGATATCAGGCGTGATAACTCCGTTCAGGAGAACGACACCCGATCGGTTCGTGATAACACCCGATGCTTTCGCAGAACCCGAAAGAACGTCCTCTATAAAATCAAGTCCGTCCGCTTCAACAGAAAAGTCAACTGCATCTACGGTTCCGTCAAAAAGTTTTTTCAAATCCAGCATTTAATCACCCCTTCCGCAAACAAGCGTAAAAGCGCACTGTCCATTATATATTTGAAGTTGCGGTTTGTCAATAGTTTTTTCGGAAATTCATCGTAATTGTTGAGTTTTTGAGTTTTAAATTTTATTTGAACGAAAAAGATTGAAAGAAAAAGCAATGTGTGATAGTATAACTTTTAAGAATGCGCATCATAATAACTTCGAGGTGAAGATACTATGATGTATATGAAAAGAATGATCGCGCAAAACAAGGCATGCACCTACTGTATGCTCATTATGTTCGGCGCAATAATGGGCATGGCGACGGCAAAGATGATGGTTGAACGTTGCTGCTGCGCCAAGCAAATCAAGAAAAAAGCCAAAAAAGCTTTACAGAATCTCGAAGAAAATATTTTAGATTAAAAACAAAGTTCACGGTACGGATTTCCCCGTACCAAAATATCTGGGAGTTACATAATGAATTCAATCGGAAACAGGTTGGAGCGCGCGATCGCGCTTCTTGAAAAATGCAGAAACAACGAGCTTTTTGCCGACATCGGAAGCGATCACGCGCATTTTGCGATCGAGGCGATCCGGCGAAATATCGTTAAATCAGCAATAGCCGCCGACATCAACGAGATGCCGCTTCAAAAGGGGCGCGAAAACGCATGTGCGCAGGGCGTTGATATAAGATTCATTCTCTCGGACGGGTTTGAAAACCTCGAAAGCGAAGGTATAACTTCCGCGGCAATTTGCGGGATGGGCGGAGAGCTCATCGCGAAGATCGTCCTCAGAAGCGAGACCGCAAGAAAATGCGATCTTATCTTACAGCCGATGTCGCAAACCGACGAGCTGAGACGCTCTCTCTGGGATAACGGATTCAAGATCGACGAGGAGATATTCGTGACCGAAAACCGAAAGGTCTACACCGTTATGCGAGCGTTTTTCGGCGGTGAGACGACGGAATATACATACACCGACCTATTTCTCGGAAAAGAAAGGGGCAAGAGCGAGGAGTTCCGCGAATACTGCAAAAAGGTTTTGCTTTCCGCAGAAAAGCGCCGTATCGGCATCGTCGCGAGAAACGAATCAACCGATGACATAGACGCGCTTATAAAAGAATGTCAGACGCAGATAACGAGTTTTTGAGGATCGATATACTTCTTCAAAAATTCACGTGCTTCGATCGGAGAAATATTGAGATTACGCTTGGGGATGATTATCACCGAGCGTTTTTCTATGTAAAGATAAATCGCCTTTGCCGCGAAATAGACGGCATCGAGCTCATCATAGAAAATCTCGTCACGTTCGTTCTCTTCCTCGTTGTTGAAGAGCAATTCGAAAACGAATCCGTTTTTGCCGAAAGTAACATTTTGTGTTGCGCGGACGGTTTTTGCGTTGCTGTTGCAGGTGCGTTTTACGTTCACGTTTATCGTATAGAAAAACATACCGACGCAGAGAAGAAGCACACCGCCGATTATCCAAAGTCCTTTATCGGAGCGTAAAAATCCGAGAGCAAAAAGGATAATTTCGGAAACGAGCAGGAACAACGCAAGAACGATGGATTTCAAGCGGTAATACTTGCCTTTTATGAAATTGAATCTTATGTACGCGTTATAGTCGGAAACGCCTACGTATCCCGAAGATTTTAAGGGTTTCATTCTTTGCCTCCAAGCAAAATTTCCATTAATTTTTCGCCTTTGTCGAGATATAATCCCGTCGAGGCCGCGGTTTTTTCGCAATAGCAATCGATTCCGCTATCACACTCATTCTCGGAATCGTAAATAACGAAAGGAACGGGGGCGCGGGTGTGCGTTCTTTCGCTTATCGGAGTCGGATGGTCGGGGAGAAGAAGAATTTTGAAAGATTCTCCCGAATTTTTAAGGTATTTATAAACTCCGTCGAGTATACTGCTGTCGATCTTTTCGATTGATTTGATTTTTTCGTCGAGTTTTCCCTGATGACCGCATTCGTCGGGTGCTTCGACGTGGATATAGACAAATTCAGCGCCGTTTTCGAGCTCTTTGATTGCGGCATCGCGTTTTCCCTCGAAATTCGTCTCGATAGCACCCGTGGCGCCTTCGACGAACGGAACGTTCATTCCCGCGCATTCACCGATGCCTTTTATGAGATCGACCGCGCAGACGACCGAGCCCTTGAGTCCCGTTTTTTCATAAAAATCGGGGAGAGACGGTTTTTTGCCGGGGCTCCAGAGCCAAAGCGAGTTTGCGCGCTTCAAGCCGTTCTTTTCACGCTCGAGGTTAAGCGGATGATCGTTGAGGAACTCATAAGACGCTTTCATAAGCTCGAGCATCGGACGACTTGATTCCGAGGTCGGAAGATACTCGCCTATCCTTCTTCCGATGATATCGTGAGGGCGGGAGAAATCGTTGAACTCGGGGCAATCCTTCCAGATAAGACAATGGCGGTAGCTGATTCCGCAATAGAACTTCATGAAATCGTTCCCGAAGCGTTCCTCGACCGCATCGATAAGAATCTTCGCATGTTCGGTCGGGATCTCGTCAGAGGAATGGTCAAGCATTATGAGATCCTCATAAGCACCGTTTCCGCCGAGGGCAACGATGTTCGCGCGGATCGCAGTCTCATCGTCGTTCATTTTAATGCCCATGCTCGCCGCCTCGAGAGGAGAACGGCCTTTTGAATAAACACGGGGGTCATAGCCCATAACGGCAAGGTTCGCCGTATCACTCTCGGGAACCATTCCATCGGGAACGGTATCGACCATACCGTTTATGCCGCGGGATGCAAGGAAATTCATCATCGGCTTTTCCGCAACCGAAAGCGGTGTACCTTTTGAAAGCGACGCGATCGGGTTATCCGCCATACCGTCGCCGAGCATTACTATATATTTCACATTATCACTCTTTTCGTCAAAAACTACTTGAAGTATATCAAAATCAATCAACAAAATCAACCTTTTACACTTAAAAAATAACATTTCGCTCGTTGACAAACAAGTTAAAATGTTTTATAATCGAAAATACGTTTTGCACTGGAGAGAAAATCATGAAAATTAAAGACGGTTTTGTAATACGCGAAGTCGCAGGAAGCTACGTAGTTATGAATATCGGAGGCGACGTGTCGTTCAACGGTATGATCACTCTTAACGAGCTTGGCGCGTTCATCTGGAAATCGATCGAGAACGGCGACGACGCCAACGAAATCGCAAAAAAAATAATTGCGGAATACGAAATTGATTTTGATACCGCGCTTGAGGACACGAAGGTGTTCATCGAAAAAATGAACGGAGCAGGTGTGCTTGAACAACTTGAACAAGAAGATTGATCTCGAAGATATCTTCCCTCTCATAACCGAACAACTCGAAAACGGCGGAAGCGCAACGTTCGTCATTCACGGAACGAGCATGCTTCCTATGCTCAAGGACGGGCTCGACTCGGTTCGTATCGTAAAGCCGAAAGGCGAGCTCAAAAAATACGATATCATTTTTTACCGCCGAGATAACGGTCAGTTCGTTCTGCATCGAATCGTCGGAGTCAAGGACGGCGATTACGTCTGCAGAGGCGACAACCAGACCGAAAGCGAGTTCCCCGTCACGCCCGAGAGTGTCATCGCTATCGTTTCGGAATTCACGAAAGACGGAAAAACGAGATCGGTCGATTCTTTTTCGCACAGGTTTTATTCAAGATTTATCGTCAACACAGTCGGTATCAAGAAATATGTGCGGAAGATCATCGCTGTTTTGCGCAGGATAAAAAAATCGGTTTTTAAGGGAAGCAGTTCAAGATGAAGGTTGCAGTTGTCGGTTCAAGAAGCATCTTGAACGCCGAAATAGACAGGTTTATACCGCCCGACGCAACGCTTATTATTTCAGGCGGTGCGGTTGGTATCGACTCAATTGCCGAAAAATATGCCGACAGAAAAGGCATCGAAAAGATGATAATATACCCTGACTATGAGCTTTACGGAAAAAGCGCGCCGCTTATACGCGACAAGCTCATCGTTGACAACGCGGATATGGTCGTCGCGGTCTGGGACGGCGTTTCGAAGGGAACGGAATTCACGATTTCCTACGCGAAGCGCAGAGGCGTTCCGATTGAAATATACATATTATAAAAGACAAGAGCTTTTGCAAAAACGCAAAAGCTCTTAATTTTATTTTATAATGCTGTAAACGATGGGTTGTTTTTCGGGGCATTGCTCGGAGAAGCGGATATTATCAACCCAGAGTTTTGCGACCGAAGTATGATCTTCCACCGTGTCGGATTTCAAGACCGCAATCGGCTCGCCTTTTTTTACGTAGTCGCCGACGTTTTTGAGCAGGACCGCGCCCGCTTTATAGTCGATTTCGTCTTCTTTTTTCGCTCTGCCTGCACCGAGATGCATCGCGCAAACACCGAGTCCTGCCGCGTTTACGGACGATATGTAGCCGTCGGAGTCGGAAAGGACCTCGCTTTCGTATTTCGCATCGCAAAATCCCGAATCCCTTTCGAACACGGAAACATCACCGCCCTGAAGAGAAATCCAGTTCAAGAAGCGCTTGAACGCCTTTCCGTTTTGTAGAACGGCAATAACCTCGGTTCGTGCTTCCTCGTGAGGGATATTTTTCCCGAGGGAAACGAGCTCAGCCGCAAGCGTAACGCAAACCTCCCTCAAATCATCGTTAACACCCTCGTCGCCGCGAAGCAGAGACGCCGCCTCATAAACCTCGAGAGCGTTACCTATCGTGTTCCCCAGAGGTCTGTCCATATTCGTTATGACCGCGGACACATTTTTGTTTGCACGTTTTGCGGTTTCGACCATACGGCGCGCAAGAATTTCGGAATCGGAAAGCGTTTTCATAAACGCACCGCTTCCCGTTTTTACATCAAGTACGATCGACTTTGCTCCGCCTGCAAGTTTTTTGCTCATTATACTCGAGACGATAAGCGGTATACTGCTTACCGTTGCGGTCACGTCGCGGAGAGCATAAAGTTTTTTATCGGCAGGCACGAGATTTTTACCCGCACTGCAAACGCAAACACCGCATTCAGTGGCGGTTTTCAAAAACTCGTCAAAGGAAAGGTTGATCTTGAAATTCGGGATAGATTCCAGCTTATCGAGAGTTCCGCCCGTATGTCCGAGACCTCTTCCCGAGAGTTTTGCAACCGTCAAGCCAAGCTCGGCAACTATGGGCGCGATGATAAGAGTCGTCTTATCGCCCACACCGCCCGTGCTATGCTTGTCGACCGAAAGGTCGCCGAAGCATGAAAGGTCGAGCATATCGCCCGAGCGCGTCATAAGTACGGTCATCGCCATAATCTCGGCATCGGTCATTCCGTTCAGGCAAATCGCCATAAGAAGTGCGGACGCCTGATAGTCGGGGACCGTTCCGTCAACGTATCCGTTGATAAAAAACTCAAGCTCGGCGCTCGTAAGCTCGTAGCCGTTGCGTTTTTTATCGATAATATCGTACATTCTCATAGGTTTTTCCTCACAGAGAAAAGTTTTTCGGAAGAAGGTCGGAAAGAGTGTATTCCTCGATATTTCCGTCAGCGGGAAGGATGATCCTGAACGTTTTCGGGTCGCAGAATTCCGACATAACCTGAAGGCAGACACCGCAAGGGGTACAGGCGGTTTTGCCCACCTCTTCCCTGCCGCCTACGATCGCGATCGAGACGAAATCCTTTTTCCCCTCGCTCAACGCTTTGAAAAACGCAGTTCTTTCGGCGCAGACCGTCGCGGAGTAGGACGAATTTTCGATATTACACCCCATATAAACGCTTCCGTCCGCACAGAGAAGCGCCGCACCGACGCGGAAGCTCGAATAGGGTGAATAGGCCTTTCCCGAAGCGATTGTTGCAAGATCACAAAGCTCTTTATTCGTCATTTTTCTTGCTCCTTTGCAAGCTTTACAATACGGCTCGTGCCGAGGCGCGAAGCACCGAGCGAGATAAACGTCTCGGCGTCGGCGATCGTTTTTATACCGCCTGCCGCTTTTATCTTCAAGCCGTCTTTTATGTTTTCGGAAAAGAGCTTGATATCCTCAACCGTCGCACCGTCTTTTGAAAAGCCGGTCGAGGTTTTTATATAATCAGCACCCGACTCGGACACGATACGGCACATTTCCTTCTTTTCCCAGTCGGTAAGAAGGCAGGTCTCGATTATAACCTTCAATATCTTGCCCTTACATTCGTTACGGACGGCTTTTATTTCATCGAGAACGAGCTCGTGCTTTCCGTCACGCAAAAATCCGATATTTATAACCATATCGATCTCATCGGCACCGTTAGACACCGCCTCGCGAGTTTCGAAGCACTTGACGGATTTCGTACAGTTTCCGTTCGGGAAGCCGACAACGGTACACACCGCGACGCGTCCTTTGAGGTAATTTGCCGCTGTTTTTACGTAACACGGAGGAATACACACGGAAGCGGTATTATATTTCAGCGCATCGTCGCAAAGCGCGATGATCTCTTCCTCGGTCGCCGCCTGCGCAAGAAGAGTATGGTCGCATTTTTCAAGTATATCAGCAAGTTTCATTTTTATGCCTCCCTTTTTTTCATATTTTAACACACATATCCAAAACTTTCAACAAAAAAAGAGAAATGCCCGTACCTTTCGGTATGGGCATTATTAACACTTATCTCAAGGCGTTTTCAGTTCGCCGAATGATTACGCATTTCTCTTCTTTGCAAAGCAATCGCTGCAGTAAACAGGTCTGTCATCAGAGGGCTGGAAAGGAATCTTTGCCTCGCCGCCACATTCAGCGCAAACTGCGGTGAACATTTCTCTGGGTGCTCTGGTTGCCTGTTTTCTTGCATCTCTGCAAGCTTTGCAGCGCTGCGGTTCGTTCTGGAATCCGCGTTCTGCATAGAATTCCTGTTCGCCGGCAGTGAAAACGAATTCGTTGCCGCAGTCTTTACAGGTGAGAGTCTTGTCTTCGTACATTGGTGTTCTCCTCTTGTGGTTAAATATATTTACCCTTTTTGGGGGATTTCGGGGGGATTTGGCACTCCTGAATCAAGGTTGCCGATGATTTGCTTTAACTTGTTCCTAATTCTGAAAACCGCGTTGGAAGTACTCTTTACGCTTTTGCCGGTAACAAAGGCGATGCTTTCATAAGACATATCCGAAAGGTATAAATCGAAAACCGTCTTTTCGTAAGTCGAAAGCGCCTCGTAAACCTTGTCGTAAAGAAGCTTTGCGCGAACGGAATCAACAAGAATCTCTTCTGCCGAAGGAGACGTCTCGTTTTCACGTACAGCATCCGTCACGGTAACCGTTTTCGGAACCTGCGCGGCGTTTTTTCTCACACCGCTGATAATACTGTTTTTAACGCACAATGAAGCGAACGTAGCGAATGTTGCCTCTCTGTTTGCATCGTAGCTTCTGACCGCTTTGAGCAGACCGAGCAAACCCTCCTGAAACAAATCGTCATAGTTTGAAGGATTTGCGTCTAATTGCTGGATATGAAATTCAAGAACACGTTTATAATTCTCTGCAAGGGCCTCAAAAGCAAGTTCATCACCGCTTTTTGCGGAAGCAACGAGCGCCTCCTCGATTTCTGCAGGTAAATTGTTCGGCATTTAAGGTCCTCCGAAGCAGTTAAAGGGCGTAAAAATACACGCAGAATTTTAACTGCTTTTTAACATTATACATCTTTCAT
>JAZRRU010000044.1:0-2807 GCA_045651025.1 Eubacteriales bacterium | reverse complement strand
AATCACGACGACATCAAGCGCGTAGATTTCACGGAACTCGTCCTCTTCGGTCAGAGCAGTACCCGTCATACCGGAGAGCTTCTTGTATTTTCTGAAATAGTTCTGGAACGTAACGGTCGCCTGAGTTCTGTTTTCGTTCTGGACCTTAACGCCCTCTTTCGCTTCGATGGCCTGATGGAGCCCGTTCGAGAAACGTCTGCTCGGCATAATACGTCCCGTGAACGAGTCGACGATAACAACCTTGCCGTCCTGCATAACGTAGTCGATGTCGCGTTGCATGATACCTCTTGCGCGGATAGCGTTGTTGAGGTAATGCATGAGCTCGTTGTGCTCTGCTTCGCCGATGTTTTCGATGCCGAAATGCTTTTCCGCTTTCGCAAGACCGTTTGCCGTGAACATACAGCTTCTTGCTTTTTCGTCGACGATATAGTCCTCTGCGATGTTTTCATCGCTCTGCTTCGAGTCGAATTCCTTGATTCGATAGCACTTGAGTCGGCGGACGAACTCATCTGCCTTTTCGTACATATCGCTCGATTCTCCGCCCGCACCCGAAATAATAAGAGGGGTACGCGCTTCGTCGATAAGAATTGAGTCGACTTCGTCGATTATCGCAAATTCGTGACCGCGCTGTGCAACCTGGTCCTTATATACGACCATATTATCGCGGAGATAGTCGAACCCGAACTCGTTGTTCGTGCCGTAGGTAATGTCCGCGTTGTATGCATCCTGCTTCTGCTTCGTGTCGAGTCCCTGAATAACAAGCCCGACCGAAAGTCCGAGATATCTGTAAACGTTGCCCATCCATTCGCTGTCACGCTTTGCGAGATAGTCGTTGACGGTGACGATATGAACGCCCTTTCCCGAAAGCGCGTTGAGATATGCGGGGAGTGTTGCCATGAGGGTTTTACCTTCACCGGTTCTCATCTCCGCAATTCTGCCCTGGTGTATAACGATACCGCCGATGAGCTGAACGCGGTAGTGACGCTTTCCGAGAACTCGCCACGACGCCTCTCTTACCGTCGCAAAAGCGTCGGGGAGAATGTCGTCGAGCGTTTCGCCGTTTGCGAGACGTCCCTTGAGAATATCGGTCTGACCTCTGAGCGTCTCGTCATCCATGGATGCGTATTTATCGGAAAGAGCTTCTATCTTCTGAACGATCGGCTCTATTTTTTTGAGCTGTTTATCGCTGTACGTTCCGAAAATTTTTGTAAACAAAGACATATTCTTTCTCCTTTTTGAGGATATATACATTTTCACAAGTAGTATATTAGCATACATCCGACAAAAAGTATACAGTTATTTGTAAAAATAATTGCAATAACGAAAAAAATGAAGTATAATAACTTGAATATATATAATTATTGACGGAGTAATTTGTTTTTATGAGTACGATTGCAGCCATAGGTACGCCTTACGGAAAAGGCGGAGTGGCGATGATTAGAATAAGCGGGGAAGATGCGTTCGATGTTGCCGAAAAGATTTTCATACCCGCTTCAAAAGAGCGTTTCGCAAAAAAACTCCACGGAACGGTCTATTACGGCTCGTTTTGTGACGAAAAGGGTATTTTCGACGACGGAATATGCATTCTTTTTGAATCCCCCCGTTCCTTCACGGGAGAGAACGTTGCCGAGCTCTATTGCCACGGCGGAATGCTCGTTACTCAAAACCTTCTTTCCGCCGCGCTCAAAAACGGTGCGACGATGGCGGGCGCGGGCGAGTTCACCCGACGCGCGTTCATAAACGGAAAGATATCGCTCACTCAGGCGGAGGCAATAGGCGGTATAATCGACTCGAAAAGCGAACGCCATCTTCGCGTTGCCTCGAAACAGGCAAACGGCTCGCTGAGCCGTGCGTTGAGCGAGATCTATGACGAGCTTCGCGTGCTTGCCGCTTCGGTCTATGCGTTCATCGATTATCCCGATGAGGATATGACCGATGTTTCGGTCGAGGAAATGCGTGTACGACTCATGAAAACGAAAAGCTCCCTCGAGCGTCTGAAAAGCAGTCATACTTACGGACGTGCGATAAGCGAGGGCATCGTTACCGCAATCGTCGGTAAGCCGAACACGGGCAAGAGCTCGCTTCTCAACTGCCTCTGCGGCGAGGAGAGGGCGATAGTCACCGATATCGCAGGCACGACTCGCGACGTCGTTACCGAGACCGTTCGGCTCGGAGATATGATACTCCGCCTTTCGGATACTGCAGGCATCCGCGAGAGCGCCGATACGGTTGAGAAGATTGGTATCGAAAAAAGCAAAAAAGCGATCGGGGAAGCAGGACTTGTTCTTGCCGTTTTCGATTCCTCGCGTCCGCTTGATGCTGATGACGAGAAGCTCATCACGGCGATAAAAGAAAGCGGTCAATCGGAAAAAACCGTCTGCATCGTGAACAAAACCGATATTTCGGACGAAACCTTCGAGCTGCCGTTCGAAAAGGTAATAAAAATCAGCGCGCTCAACGGAGAGGGAATCGATGCTCTTGTCGAAACCGTTTCCCGTATGTTCGGTGCGGGCGAAATTTCGGAGAACGATGAGATTGTAATAAACGCGCGCCAATGTGCCGCCGTTGCAAACGCCGCCGAAGCGGTCGGAAGCGCAATCGACTCGCTTGACGGATTCACGCAGGATATCGCGGGTATGGATATCGAACGTGCGCTTGCTTCGATTGCCGAGGCGGACGGTCGTTCGGTCAGCGAGGATATCGTAAACGAAATCTTTTCGCGCTTTTGCGTAGGAAAATAAAAAAGGATTAATTATGCAGAAATACATAGCAGAAAACTTAGACGTCGCCGTTATCGGCGCGGGTCA
>JAZRRU010000043.1:0-9918 GCA_045651025.1 Eubacteriales bacterium | reverse complement strand
GCATCTTCTATCGTAATGCGCTTCAAGATACGTTTTTCGGGGTCCATGGTAGTATCCCAAAGCTGATCGGGGTCCATTTCACCAAGACCTTTATATCTTTCTGCCTGCGCGTTACCGCCAAGTTCTTCTATATACATATCTCTTTCTTCGTCCGAGAACGCATATCTCTGCTGTTTTCCGCGGTATACCTTGTAGAGAGGCGGTGTCGCCGCATAAACGTGGCCTGCCTCAATAAGAGGACGCATGTGGCGGAAGAAGAACGTAAGGAGAAGCGTCTTTATGTGCGAGCCGTCAACGTCGGCATCGGCCATAAGAATTATCTTGCCGTAACGGAGCTTGGTTATATCAAATTCGCTTCCGATACCCGTGCCGAGCGCGAGAATTATCGGAATTATCTGTACCGACGAGTAGATTCTGTCGATACGGTTCTTCTCAACGTTGAGAATCTTACCTCTGAGAGGAAGGATCGCCTGGAATCGGCTGTCGCGGCAGTCCTTTGCCGTACCGCCTGCCGAGTCACCCTCTACGAGGTAGAGCTCGGTATATTCCATACGTCTTTCGTTACAGTCTGCGAGCTTGCTCGGGAGCGAGCTGGACTCGAGGAGACCTTTTCTTCTCGTGAGCTCTCTCGCCTTTTTCGCCGCCTCGCGCGCTCTTGCCGCGGAGATCGATTTTTCGATGATCGTCTTCGCCGTATCGGGATTTTCCTCGAGGTAGATCGCAAATTTCTCGGAAACGATGCCCTCGACGAGGGTTCTTATCTCGCTGTTACCGAGCTTTGCTTTTGTCTGGCTCTCAAACTGTGCGTCCTCGAGCTTGACCGAGATTATTGCCGTGAGACCCTCGCGAACGTCCTCGCCCGTGAGCTTCTCATCGTTTTTAAGTATGTTATATTTCTTGCCGTAATCGTTGAGTACCTTCGTGATACCTGCCTTGAAGCCGGTCTCGTGAGTACCGCCGTCGATCGTGTTCATGTTGTTCGCGAAGGAAAGAATAACGTCGTTGTAGGTATCGTTATATTGCATCGCGATCTCTGCGACCGAGCCGTCCTTTTCGCCTGCGAGGTAGATAACGTCGTTATGGAGCATCTCCGCGCCCTTTTTCCTGTTGAGATATTCAACAAAAGAACGGATACCGCCCTCGAAGCAGAACGTCTTTTTCTCGATATTGCCTTCGGCGTCAACGATTCTCTCGTCCGCAACGGTTATCGAAAGACCGCCGTTGAGGAACGCCTGCTCGCGCAATCTCGTTTTTACGGTCTCATAGTCAAACTCGACCGTCTCAAAAATCGTGTCGTCGGGCCAAAAACGAACGTGAAGACCGTGAAGCTCGGTGTCGCCCGTCTCGCGGAACGCTTCGACGGTGTTACCGCGCTCGAACGCCATATAGTAACCCTTGCCGTCACGGTGGTTGCGGACCTCAACACGCTTCGAAAGCGCGTTTACGACCGATGCACCAACGCCGTGGAGACCGCCCGCGATCTTATAACCGCCGCCGCCGAACTTACCGCCCGCGTGAAGCACCGTATAAATAACCTCAACCGTCGGCTTGCCCGCCGTCGGGTGGATACCCGCGGGTACACCGCGTCCGTCGTCGGTTATCTCACAGCTTCCGTCGGAATGGAGCGTGACGGTGATGTTCTTACAGTAGCCCGCAAGCGCATCGTCGATCGAGTTATCGTCGATTTCGCTTATGAGGTGATGGAGACCCTTTACGGACGTCGTACCGATATACATACCGGGACGTTTTCTTACCGCCTCAAGTCCTTCGAGAACCTGTATTTGGCTGTCACCATAGTTGTTTTCCATTGTCTGGGTTGCGTTTTTCATTTCTTCCAAAACGTTTTCATTCCCTTCTCAGATTCAAATCTCTTTCGGATACTCTCCGTCGAGAGTCCGCTGATATATATCGTGTCTGTAAACTCCCCGTCAACGAGCAAAAAGCTCTTCGGCAGGTCGTTCGAAACGGTTACAACGCCCGTTTCCTCTTCTTTTCGGCGGAACATCTCCTTCGTTCCCTGCGACGTGCTCGCCGCATCGATATCGAAAAACCCGATTATCTGTCGCGTGTCGATACTCTCGCCCTTTTCAAGTTGTATATATCTCATTTTTTTCCTGCTCGCGGTTTTTTCCTGCCCGCGGTTTTGGTTGGTTTTTTTATAACCCCATCACCGCGGAGTTGCGTTTTTCTTATGCTCGCGGTTTTGGTTGGTTTTTTTATAACCCTATCACCGCGGAGTTAGGTTTTCAATGCCTTCCCCCTTGGGGGAAGGGGGACCGTCGGAGACGGTGGATGAGGGGTAGGATGCGGAGCATCCGTATTTTATTGCTCGTGTGTTTCTTATGCTCGCGGTTCGGGTTTTATTTTTTTCTAATCCTATCACCGCGGAGTTGCATTTTTTATTTTTTATTTAGAAAAGTTTCTGAATAATCTAAATTATAATCTAAATTCTATAAAAACAATCTCAAATTTTCATCCCGAAAATTTCTCATCAAATTTCCGAGATTTTCCCATTGACGACGAAAATGCGTTTTCCGACGCCGGAATCAAAAATCTCGCTCTCGCAACCGGTTATAATAACCTGCCTGTCGGTGATACGCGAGAGGATATATTCTTTCCTGTCCTTATCGAGCTCGGAAAGTATATCGTCGAGCAAAAACACGGGATAATCGCCCGTTAATTTTGACGAAAGCTCACCCTCTGCGAGCTTCAGCGAAAGCACAACGCTTCTCTGTTGCCCCTGCGAGCCGTACATTTTCGCACTTTTCTTGTTTATATATACCGAAAAGTCGTCCTTCTGCGCGCCGTACTGCGCGGAGAACCGTTCCTTTTCATAGCTTGCCTTTTTTTCAAAAATCTCGCGGTACTGATCGCGCAACTCTTCCTGCGTCTCAAAATCGCCCGCCTGCGTCTGGAAATGGAGAGTCAACTCCTCTTTTCCGTTACTCATATCAAAAAGAAACTTTTTTGCTTCTTCCTCGAGCTTCTGGACGTATTTCTTACGGTTAACGGTGATAACGCCTGCAAGCGTTGCAAGGCGGTCGTTATAAACCGCGAGTAGGTCGTCGTTTACGTTACCGCGCTTGAGCATCGCGTTTTTCTGCGCGAGCACGCGGTTATATTCCGAAAGCGTCGGCGCATATCTCGGGAACGACTGGCATATCGCGAGGTCGAGGAACCGTCTTCTGTTCTCGGGCGAGCCCTTGACGAGGTTGAGATGGTCGGGCGTGAAGATAACCGCCCTGAACTGACCGATATATTCCGCCATACGCAACGGCAAGCTGTGACCGATTTTTATCACGCGCCGTCCGCTTTTCTGCAGCGTCGCGCTCATAACTCGCGTCGCGCGTCCGTCGGAAAAGCGCATCGCGATGTTACCCTTTTCGCATCCGAACCGAATCAGCTCCCTGTCCTTGCAGTTACGGAAGCTTTTCCCCGACGCGAAATAGAAAATCGCTTCAAGTATGTTCGTTTTTCCCGCGGCGTTGCTGCCGCAAATAACGTTTATGCCCGAGTCGAACTCGATCTCGCTCTTCTCGGCGTTCCGAAAATCGGAGAGTGAAAGATGCTCAATTATCATCAGGAATCCTTGAGCTTAACGGGAAGAACGAGGTAGGTATAGCTGCTGTTATCGTCCTTTTCCGCCGGCTCGATAATCATACTCATGAGAGGTGTCGACATCGAAACGATGATCTTGTCGTCCTTGCAAGCGCGAAGCGCATCAAGAAGGAAGCGGTTGTTGAACCCGATCTCGATATCCTCGCCCTCTTTTTTTATCTTGATATTATCGTTGACCGTTCCGTACTGGGTGTTACAGGAAATATTGAGCTTATTATCCTCGAAATGACATCTCAAAGGAGTTCTGAGCTTTTCGTCAACGAGCAAGCTGGCTCTCTCGACGCTCTCGATAAATTCCGCTCTGTCGATCGTCGCGAAAATTCTGTTTTGCGTCGGAAGCGCACGGCGATAATCAAGGTATTCACCCTCGAGCAATCTCGAGAAGAACACGGTATCGTCAATCTTAAAGATGATATATTTTGCAGTAAATTCAACGGTAATCGGCTCGTCGCTGTCGTCGAGAAGCTTCGAGAGGTCGATCAGCGCCTTGCCGGGGACGATGAACGAGAATCTGTTATCGTTATTAAAAATGCATCCCTTTTCCTCACGCATCGCGAGTCGGAAGTTATCGAGCGCGACGACGGTCAAGGTTCTGTTTTCAATCATAAACAGCTCGCCCGTGAGTATCGGTCTCGCCTCGGACTGAGCAACCGCAAAAACGGTCGAGTTGATGATATCCTTCATAAGTGCACGCGAGATATTGAACCCGTTATCACCGCCGAGCATAGGAAGGTTCGGGAACGCCTCGGCAAGGATGCCGTGGATCGAGAAGTCACTCATTCCGCCCGTGATTCTGACCATATTTCTGTCGTTCGTCTCGATGCAGATATCGCAGTCGGGAAAGTTCTTGATGATGGAAGTAATCTTCTGCGCGTTGATGATAACCGCGCCCTCCTCCATCGGAACGACGGTACCGATCGTGCGGACGCCCTTCTCGAGGTCATAACCGCAAACGGTCAGCGTCTCGCCCTTGAGCGTGAACAAAAGACCTTCCAACGCAGGAAGCGTGCTCTTGTTTGATGCTGCCGACGCCGCAGGCAATATTAACGACAACAATGTCTTTTTGTCCGATACAAACTTCATTTTTTTCATTATCGCGATAAAGGTTTTTAATAATTTTCAGCTTTTCGCCCGCGAGAGCTTTCTTAATTTGATGCTGAAAATTTTTTTCGCGATATCCTTTCTTTTTTTTCCTGCTCGCGGTTTTGGTCGATATTTTTCCAATCCTATTCCCGCGAAATTGCGTTTTTATATTTTTTATATTAGAAAAGTTCTCTGAATGATTTTAAAGTACAACACACCCAAAAAACCGTTATCCACATGCCAAAAAGCCGTTTTCCACAACTTTCCTGCTGTATTTCACACATGCAAAATGTCGAAAAAAATCAATAACCGCACGGGTTTTCCGTTCTTTCCACACTTTCCACGCACCCTACTACTAATGATACTACAAATAAATATTTCTTCTTAATGTTTTATTTTTTTGTCCGCGGTTTAAGTCGGTTAAAACGGTTATGTCCTCGATCGCGGATAGAAGTCTGCCATACAATAAATAATCATCATATTTTTCAAGGACATGCGCCTTGAAAAATATACCGCAGAGGTTCGAGAATTCGGACAAGCCGAAATCGGGGTCCCCAAAATCGCAGATTTTTAATGGAGAGCGTCAGCTCTTCAACTCTGCAATAAGGTTGTTCACCTCGCGCTCGAAGTTGGGCTCGTTCTGCATCTTGCGCTCGATGAAGTTGATAGAATTGATGACCGTTGTATGGTCCTTCTTGTTAAAAATACGTGCAATCGAGTTTTGCGAGAGGTTCGTCGTTTTTCTTATAATATAAACTGCGAAATGTCTGCCCGCGATTATTTCCGCGTTTCGCTTCGACGACTTCATTTCGTCTTCCGTAACGCCATATCGCTTCTCGGCGTATTTGATCGCGCGGTCGATGATCGTCTGGTCGTTCTTGTTGTCCGTAATAAACTCGCTAAGTATCGATTTTGCGGTATTGTAGTCACATTCCTCACCCGTGATGAGCGTGTGCGCCTTGAGCTTCTTGAGGGCGCCCTCGATCTGACGGATGTTTGTCGTGATGTTCTTCGCGAGGAAGTAGAGTATGTTGATATCGAGATTATATCCGAAGTCGATCGCCTTTCTCTTGAATATCGCAACACGGAGTTCAAGGTCCGGCGGCTGGATATCCGCAACGAGACCCATGACGAATCGGCTCTTGAGACGGTCCTCGAGGTTGTCGATATCCTTCGGTGCGCGGTCGGACGCGAGGATGAGCTGCTTGTTCATATGAAAAAGCGCGTTGAACGTATGGAAAAATTCCTCCTGAACCGACATCTTGCCCGCGATGAACTGAATATCGTCGACAAGGAAAACGTCAACGTTTCTGTATTTTTCGCGGAACGCCATCGGCTTCTTCATCGTGAGCGACTCGATAAGCTCGGTCGTGAACTCCTCTGCCGTGACGTAGAGAATGTTATAATCGGGATGATTTTTGCGGATCTCGTTAACGATAGCAAAAAGAAGGTGCGTTTTTCCGAGACCCGACGGACCATAGAGGAAGAGCGGGTTGTTTATCTCCGCGGGATGCTTCGCAACGGCGAGAGCTGCCGACTGTGCAAGCTGGTTCGACTTACCGACGACAAAGTTTTCGAAAGTGTAGTCGGGGTTAAAACGAATTTTGTAAGCCGACTCGACCTTTTCCTCAAAATCGGGAAGCATCATCGCCTCCTCCTCGTCGGAAATGAGGGAGAGCTTGACGTCGATACCGATAACCTCCGAAAATTTTGCTTTTAACACGTCATAATACTGCGATTCGACAAAATCCTTCTTGATTCCCGTTATCGAGACGGTGAGCAGGTTACCCTCGAGCGAGACGACCTTCAACGGCTCGAACCAGAGGTTCACCGTCGTCTGCGCGTATGATTTTTTAAGTTCTTCGAGAACGAAGCTTTTTATTTGATTCAAAGCGTTTTCAGTCATTGTAAAAAACCTTTGTGGAAAAATTTTAGGAATAATCGACTCATTATAGCATATAGTTATTTAAAAGTAAAGGTTTTTTAAAAATTATTATTAAGTTAATATATATATTATATATAAAAAAATAAATCAATTGTAACTTCATTCCGCGGTCGAGGGCGTTATAAATAAAATCGACTTATACCGCGGGCATAAAAAAAACCGCGAGCAGAAAAATAACGCAATTCCGCGGTCGAGAAGATAATAAATAAAATAAACCCATATCGCGGACGGAAAAAAATCGCGAGCAGGAAAAAGAAAAAACAACTTCTTGTGGGTGTATTGTGTCTATTAGACTAACCTCATACAATATCTTCGATTTATACATAACCAAACTCCGCGACCGAGGGCATAATAAATAAAATTATACTCAAACCGCGGGCAGAAAAAAACATAAAAATACTTGACAAATCAGTAGTTTCGGGTATATAATGACCGTTGCCTGCCTTTTGACGACCACGGTTTTGAGGACGGCACGAAAAAAGAAAATGATTTTTTGAATATTTATTGGAGGTGTAAACCGATGCTTAGAACATATCAGCCCAAGAAGAGACACAGAAAAATGGAACACGGTTTCAGAAAGAGAATGGCTACCGCTAACGGTAGAAAGGTTCTTAAGAGAAGACGCGCAAAGGGCAGAGCTCGCCTTACTTATTAATTAAGTTACGCGGTTTTTTTCATGAACAAATCGCACAAAATTCAATCTTTAAAGGAAAATCACCTGTTCTCGAAGGCATACCGAAAAGGCAGGTGTTTTTCCGGTAAGTATGTCGCTCTTTATGTGTTGAAGGATTTCAACAGAGGAGCAAAAAGATTAGGCATAACCGTATCGAAAAGCCGCGGAAACGCCGTCGTCCGCAACAGGACGAAGAGGGTCATCCGTGAGGCATACCGTGTTTTTCATCCGTTCATAAAAGAAGGTTATATTATCGTCATCGTCGCGCGTCAGCCCTCTGTTGATGCTCATGTTTCAGTGGTAACAAGCGAGCTTGAGGGACTTTTGGAAAAAGCGGCGCTTTTATGAGCAATAGTCATTCCGTTTTTGGATTTGAGTATTTTATATGAAAAAGTTATTACTGTCTTTAATACGGTTTTATCAAAAGAAAATTTCTCCGAACAAGCCCCGTTGCTGCCGTTTTGAGCCGACCTGCTCGGCATATGCTATTGAAGCGATTGAGATTCACGGCGTAATTTTCGGGGTTCTTCTTGCGTTATACCGCATTTTGCGTTGTAACCCTTTCAACAAAAACTGCGGATACGACCCCGTTCCGAGAAAAAAGTGATGCCTGATCCTTTTTTTGAAAAAGGAGAAAAAAATGAATTTTATTTACGTACCTTTCTCTTATTTGATGAAGGGATGCCTTTTTGTTGCGGGTAATTCTTACCTCTGGGCGCTTCTTTTCTTTGCAGTTGTAATGCAGATTATTCTTCTTCCGATCGCGATCAAACAGCAGAAATCGCAGATCATGATGGCAAAAATCAAGCCGAAGGAAATGGCGATCCGCGAGAAATACAAAGGCAGAACCGACCGCGTCACTCAGCAGAAGATGACGATGGAAATTCAGCAAATGTACCAGAAAGAGGGCTACAACCAGTTCGGCGGATGCCTTCCTCTTCTCATCCAGCTTCCTATCATCCTTATCCTTTTCACTATCGTAAGACAGCCCATCACCTATGCGAGCAACCTTACGAACGATAACGCAAACTTCGTTAAAGAAAACGCTGCGATCGCAGTTGAGTTTTATCAGCAGGAAAAAGAAGCTCTTATCAAGGACAAGTTCGAAACCGTTGCAGAATATAACGAATACGTTGCGCTCATCGATAACTACCAGTCAAAGCTCGGCTCCGAAAAGCAGAAGGATAAGAACGAAAACGGATTCAACGTCTTTACCGTAAAAGACGGCGCTGTTATTGACGAATCCGCTCTCTCCCGTCTCATAATCGACGGCAAGGAAGAAATCGAAACCCTCGTTAACGACGGCAAGATCGATTCCTCGTTTATTGCAAAATATGAAGAAACGAAGCTCGGTACCTACCGTGATTCGCTTCCCAACTACAAGATTTTCAACCTCAACCTCATCAACGAGCCCGATTTCGGCCCGAACATCTGGCTCATGATCGTTCCGATCCTCGTTTTCCTTTCCTCGTGGCTCTCCACGAAGCTCATGCGCAGATTCAGCCCCCAGCAGACCGACGCAAACGGCAACCCCATCGGCGGCGGCTTGTTCATGGAGGTCGGTATGCCTCTTATGTCGGCAATCTTCGCTTACAGCTTTTCTGCCGCAATCGGTGTCTACTGGATCTGGAGAACGGTCATCAGTATTCTTCAGTCATATATCATGTCGAAGGCTATGCCGATTCCCGCCGTTACGGAGGAGCAGATTGCCGAAGCAAGACGTGAAATGAAGACGAAGCAGAAGAAAAAGAAGGTTATCACCATCGAGGTTGACGAAGACGACGACAGCTATGACTCACTTGTTGTCGAAAAGAAGTCCGCGCCCGTTTCGGAAGACGTTACGACGCGCAAACCGAGAACCGTCGAGATGCTCACCGCAGACGACGAAGACGAAAATTAACTGAAAGGCAAAAATTATGATAAAACAAACCGTTGCAACGGGTAAAACCGTTGAAATTGCGGTGAATACTGCTTGCGCCGAGCTCGGCGTAGATGCTTCCGAGGTCGATTTTACCGTCCTCGAGGAGCCGAAGAAGGGTATTCTCGGCATCGGCGCTTCCGACGCGAAGGTTGAGGTTACTCTCAAGAGAACTCCCGCGATCAAAGCGATCGAATTTCTCGAAAACCTCGTCAAGAATATGAACCTCGACGCAACCGTTGAGCTCGTCTCGAAAGAAGACGACGGCGTTACGCTTGAAATAAAGGGCTCGTCCCTCGGCATCCTTATCGGCCGCAGAGGCGACGTTCTCGATTCTATCCAGTATCTTGCTACCCTCGCCGCAAACATCGAAAAGAGCGGATTCTACCGCGTCACCGTTGACGTTCAGGGCTATCGCGAAAAGCGTGCAGAAACTCTCCGCGGCGTTGCAAGAAGAATGAGCGAAAAGGTTCTTAAATATAAGAGAAGCTTCGCGCTCGAACCGATGAACGCTTATGAAAGACGTATCATCCACGCTGAATGTCAGAATATCGCCGGCGTAACGACACGCTCGATCGGTGAAGGTGCGGACAGAAAGATCGTCATCTCTCCCGAAAAGAAATAAATCGCTGACGCTCTCGATTGAAAACGAGTTTTCAATCGGTTTTCGGAACATTGTAA
>JAZRRU010000042.1:0-15110 GCA_045651025.1 Eubacteriales bacterium | reverse complement strand
GTGGGTCTCGTCACAACGGTCGCACTTTGCGGTTTCGGTGCCGTTACCATCGCAGGTTGCGTTGTTGTCCGAAACATAGTTGGTGAAGCTGTGTCCGAGTGCAGAGCCCTCATCGGTTACGGTATCGGTCGCATCGCAGTTATCACACTTTGCGGTCTTTGTACCGTCTTCGAGGCAGGTTGCGTCGTTGTTGGAAATATAGTTCGTGAAGCTGTGACCCGTTGCGGAGTCAGCATCTTCACGGGTATCGGTCTCGTCACAACGGTCGCACTTTGCGGTTTCGGTGCCGTTACCATCGCAGGTTGCGTTGTTGTCCGAAACATAGTTGGTGAAGCTGTGTCCGAGTGCTTCTTCAATAACCGTTCCACAGTTCACACAGCGCTGAGGATTCAAGCAGTCTGCTTCTTCGCCGAGAACGTGGTTGCGGACAGTCAATTCTTTGCCTTCGCCGGTGTATTTGCCAAAGCTGGTTGCGGTGTTCTGCATTGCAAGAATGCTTTCCGAAGCAACCGAGAACTTCGTTTCGCCGGAAGCGTCATCTTTTGCTTTGAGGACAAAGCGGAATTCAAGGTCGCCGGCATTTGCGAAATCAGCCGTATCAACGCTTGCAGTAGCAGCGATAACGTTGATAACACCGTCGTTTACGGGAGTTGCAACTCCGTTTTCAACGTTATGCTTAACGTTAGAGAGGTTTTCCCAATCGGTCGGTGCTTTGTTTATACACTGAAGCGCGTTTTCGTTCGATTCGTCAAGATCGTTAACGAGAACGAACTTATCGCTGTCATAGTTGAACGTGAAGCCCACGCCCGAAATACCGTCTGCAAGTCCTGTGTCAACAACAGTGACGAAAACGACGATTTCTTCGCCTGCCTTATAGCAGGTCGAGGTCGAGGTTCTGATGTCGAAAATGAGCTTGCTTTCGAGAGAAGGAGTTTCGGGTTCAACGGGTTCTTCGTCTTCGGGAGCATAGCCGTAAACGTCAAGCGTAACGCCCGAAAGAATCTCGTCGGGATTGCCGTTACCTGCTCTGAGCGTATCGATATCGGTACCGTTGAGGGTAACCTCGTCACCGATAGCGAGCTTGACAAGGTCGTCGTACGATTCGGAATCGGGGTGAGCCGCAACCGCAAGCGTCGAGGCGGTAATCGACCAGTTGTAATATTCGCTGCCGCCTGCTGCTTCGATATCGGATACAACAAGACGTCCGCTCGTTTCGTTATATATGAATAAAACCTTGTGCCAATCAGTGATGCTATAATCGGGGAAGAATCCCTCCGCCGAGCTGCCATAGAACATACCGACAGAGTAAGAGCCGGAAGAAGCCGCGAAAACGTAAGTGTTTTCGTACGGTGCAACGTAGGTATCAGCGGTCGGCCATGCGATGTTGAGCTCGACACTCGAGGTCTTTTTCAGAACAACGTTCTCGTCGGTCTGGAACATAAAAGAGCCGACAGCCATCGTATTGCCGCCAAATGCAAATCCGTCGCCTACTTCAAGGTTCTGGAAGCTCGAAAGCGCGGCTGCATCGGTGGTTCCTGCGTATACCATGAGGACGAATCTGCCGTCGCCGAGAACCCAGGAAGCATACTGGTTGTTACCCTGACCGGGAGCTTCGATCTTCGTTACAACGTAGCACTTATCGGCTTCACTGTAAACGAAAAGCGCTTTGTAGAACCACTGGAACGTCATGTTGTCGCTCGAGAGTCCGTAGATATCCTCGACCGACTGAGTAACGTCGGACGACGACCAAAGTAAGACGTTGTTTACGTCCGTACCGGTGTAAGAGTTCATCGCGCCGACGGTGAAGGTAAGAGCGGTGCCCGTAAGGGGTTCAGCCGTTGCCGTAATAAAGGCAAACGGGAACATAACCGCAACCATGCAAAACGCGAGGAAGAATGCTAAAATTCGCTTTGTCATAAGTGCCTCCGTAAATTAAAATTTTATACTCTTTAATGATAGCACACAGAACTGTCAAAGTCAACAAAATTATTCCATTTCGCTTCCTTTTATATTATAAAAATCACAACTGTTGACAATCGCAAAAGAATGGTGTAGAATATAGGGTGATATATAATATATTTTAATGTAAGAAATCGGAGGAAAACCGATGGCAAAAAGAATTTTGGTTGCAGGAAGCTCGAGCATCGACCTTCTTCTCAACACACCTTATATACCCGCACCCGGAGAAACACTTCAAACCACGGGGAACTATGCATTCACCCCCGGCGGAAAGGGCGCGAACACGGCTGTTGCTGCCGCATCGTTCGGCGCGAACTCGATTTTTTGTACGCGCGTCGGCGACGATGCTTACGGCGACCGCCTTATCTCGCTTTTCAAGGAGAAGGGCGTTGACACGCGATTCGTGAAAGCCGACCGTCTCGAGCAGACGGGACTCAACGTCGTTACGCTTGAAAAGAGCGGAAAAAACCGCGTTATTTCCTTCTCGGGCGCGAACCGAAAGATTTGCGAGGCGGATATCGAAAACGCGTTTTCCTGTTATCCCGACGCGGTTATCTCCCAGCTTGAGATAAACCCCGAGGCGATCGTGAACGCGGCGCGCCTTGCCGCAGACGACGGTGTTAAATTTTTCCTCGATGCAGGTCCTGCACGTGCGAATTTCCCTCTCGAAAAGCTCGAGCGCGTTGAGGTTCTCACCCCGAACGAGACCGAAACCGAGATTCTTACGGGTATCCGCCCGAACACGCTTGAAAACTGTCTCCGCGCTTCGATTGCGCTCTGTAACAGAGTTGACATCGGCTACGTAGTTCTCAAGCTCGGCACGAGAGGTTGCTACGTCTATGACGGTAAATATTGCGACCTTATCTCGCCGTTCGACGTCGACGTTGTTGACAGAACCGCGGCAGGCGACGTTTTCACCGCGGCGCTCGCGAGCGAATATCTCCGTACGAACGATATTCTTCATTCCGCAAGGTTTGCAAACGCGGCAGGTGCTCTCACCGTTACGAAGCACGGCTCGATCGCTTCGATCCCGACAAGAGAAGAAGTTGAGAGCATTCTTTGAGTTGTTTTTTGAATCGGTTTTTGATTTGTTTTGAGAAACTTTTGAAATATTAAAATAAAAATAACTTAATTCCGCGATGACAAGGTTAGGAAAAAATAAAACGTTCATCGCGGGCAGGAGAGAATATGGAAGAAAGAAGAAGTAAAATCAATTATTATCTCGACATAGCGCAGACGGTCACCGAGCGCGGTACCTGTCTTCGCAGAAAATTCGGCGCGATAATCGTCAAGGACGACGTTATCGTCTCGACGGGCTATGCAGGCGCTCCGAGAGGGAGAAAAAACTGCTGTGACCTGAAATCCTGCCTCCGCGAGAAGATGAGTATTCCGCGCGGAGAGAGATATGAGCTCTGCCGTTCGGTACATGCCGAGGCGAACGCTATCATCGCCGCACCGCGTGACAGAATGCTCGGCGCAGACCTCTATCTTGCATGCATCGACGCAAAAACGGGCGAGCTCGTTGGCGGAACTACGAGCTGTCAGATGTGCAAGCGACTTGTTATCAACGCAGGCATCGAGCGCGTTATCGTCCGCGAGACCAAGGACGAATATACTATCTACAACGTCAGCGACTGGATCGAAAACGACGACAGCTTGGGACAGATCGGATATTAATGATGATAAAAAGAACTATTGCATTTTTGCTCGCAACCCTCTCGCTTTGCCTTGTCTCCTGCGGAAGAACGGGCGATCCGACCGAATACGGATTTATTGACGAAGAAACGGGTATCGAATATGTCGATGTGAAGCCGCTTGGACTTTATGCCGTGACCGCAGGGGAAGAATACCTTACTGCCAAGGTCGGTGACACCAAGCAGACTTATTATCAGGTGCAGTTCGAGGACCCGAAGAAGTTCCTTTGCTTTAAAGACAGCGGTGAAAACCTGCTTGTCCGCGCGAAAGATGTCGAAGAACCCGATCTTTCGAACTTCGATCCTATCTACGCGGCTATATTTGATAACTCGAATACACGTTATATTACATCGTTTTATGCCGATGAAGAATATCTTCTCGAAGAGGAAAGAGGCAAAAACCCGACACAAGATACCGCCCTATGCCGCCTTATCGCCAACCAGCTTACAAACGGCGAAGCGGTCACCGTCAAGGATTCCGACATTTTGAAGAACGACATGTTCTTCATCCGTCTCTGCTCGCAGAAATATCCGGGGCTTTATTACCTTGTAGTATTTTACGGCGCGACCGACGGAAGATATTATCTTCTCGACCGTGCAAACAAAAAGACGGTATACTGTCCTTACGATATTATCGTAAGGATGGTCGGGGATGATTGATGGTCTGCCGTGAACTGAAAAGCGGTGAGGAAGCGCACGCTGCAATAATCGAGCGTGAATGCTTATCGACCGCCTGGAGCGAGGAACAGATTAAATCGCTCCCCGAGTACGCCGTCTATCTCGGCGCGTTCGAGGACGAAAAGATGTGCGGTATCGGCTCGATGTACGTCCTTTTCGACGAGGCGCAGATACTCAACGTCGCCGTGTCGGAAAAGTTCCGGAAAAGAGGCATCGGGAAGAATATTCTCGATTCGCTCATAAGCTGTGCCGCGGAAAAAGGCGCAAAAACGATTACTCTCGAGGTCGCGCACGATAACACTCGCGCGATCTCGCTTTATGAAAAATGCGGTTTTTCCCGAGTCGGAGTCCGAAAAGGGTTCTACGCGGGGAAAGACGCGATCGCTATGCTGAAAGAGGTTTTTTGAATGAAGATTCTCGGAATCGAATCGTCCTGTGACGAGACCGCCGCATCGGTCGTCGAGGACGGAAGAAATTTAATGTCAAGCGTCGTCGCATCCCAGATCGACATCCACGCCGCTTACGGCGGTGTCGTTCCCGAGATCGCTTCGCGTGCGCACGCGGAGGCGATATGCGGTGTCGTGGAGAGCGCGCTTTCCGAAGCGGGGGTCACGATCGACGATATCGACGCGATCGCCGTTACGAACACGCCCGGTCTCATCGGCGCGCTTCTTACCGGCGTTTCGTTTGCAAAAGGACTTGCATTTTCGACGGGAAAGCCGTTGGTTCCCGTTCATCATATCCGCGGCCACGTCGCCGCGAACTATCTCGCGCACGAGGATCTGAAGCCGCCTTTCATCGCGCTCGTCGTCTCGGGCGGTCACACGTCGCTCATGCGCGTTGACAGCTACACCGACTACCGACTCATCGGCTCGGCGCGTGACGACGCGGCAGGCGAGGCGTTCGACAAATGCGCGCGAGTTCTCGGGCTTCCTTATCCCGGCGGCGCGGCTATGGACAAGCTCGCAAGCATCGGCGACAAGCATAAATATAAGTTCAACGCGGGCAGCATCGACGGTGCGGAGCTTGATTTCACCTTCTCGGGACTCAAGACCGCGGTCATAAATCTCGTGCATACCGAAACGCAAAAGGGCCGTGTTATCGACGACGAGTTCCGCGCGGATATCGCCGCCTCGTTCACCGAAGCACTTGTAAAAGCGGTCACGACCCGTCTCGAGCTTCTTCTCACACGTGAGGGAAAATGTAACATCGTTCTCGCGGGCGGTGTTGCGGCGAACTCTCATCTTCGTTCCGCCGTTGCCGAAACTGCCGAGAAATTCGGCGCAAAGCTCTACCTCCCTCCGCTCAAGCTCTGCGGTGACAACGCCGCGATGATCGCCTCGCAGGGATATTTTGAGTTCCTCGACGGTGTGCGCGGAGGCACCGACCTTAACGCTTTTGCGACAAGCCATATCTGAGGTAAAAAATGAAAGAACATATTTATACGATACCCGTAACAGAGGCGTTTTCCGAAAATAAGACGAAATGCCCCTTCTGCGCGCTTGCGGAAAAGCTCGAAACAGACGAGCTTGAGATAATCCTCGGTGCTTCGATGATGGAGCCCGACGTCCGCGCAGAGACGAACCAAAAAGGATTTTGCTCGAGGCATTACAACAAGATGTTCGGGATGAAAAACCGTCTCGGACTTGCGCTCATGCTCGAGAGTCACCTCGAATCGCTCAAAAAGGAGCTCAAAACGGGCAACTTCCTCTCGAGCGATATCGGAAAGAAAAGCGTTTCGCGTATCGAATCGCTCGAGCGCGACTGCTACGTATGCGAGCGTATTGAGGACAAGATCTCAAAAATGTATACCACCGCGGCATATCTCTTCGACGAGGAAAAGGAGTTCCGCGCTTCGTTCTCCGAGGTTCGCTATTTCTGCCTGCCTCACTACCGTGAGTATCTTCTCGCGGGTAAGCGCGTCCTCTCAAAGGACAAATATGCCGATCTCGTCCGCGCGGCGAATGAAAAAATATGCAACTATCTCGACTCCCTGAAGGACGACGTGTCGCTTTTCTGCAAGAAATTCGACTACCGCTTTGACGACCTCCCCTGGGGCGAGTCAAAGGACTCGGTCGAGAGGTCGATCAAGTTCCTCTCGGGCGAGAAAAAGTGAGAAATTTTTCTCCCTTTTCACCAAAATTCCGCCCATAAATTTCGCGTTTTTCTCCGTAATTTTTTCATCATTTTTTAGGATGTATATTACATAATGTTTTCCCACATATGTGGAAAACTTTGTGGAGGATGTGGATATCTCGGCACTAAATCGCCGAAAATAAAGCATTTTTCGCGTTTTGGCTGTGGAAAAGCCAGTGGAAAAGGTGGAAAAGTGCTTTCCGTAACGCGAAATTATCCACGAATTATGTAAACTGCGTGAATGCATACGATGTATAAAATCTCGAAAGGAGAAGTTGGTTATGCTGTTCAAAAAAGTCGAAAACGGTCTTCTTCTTTCGGGGTGCAAAAACTTTGATCCGTTCATGTCCGCCGAGTGCGGTCAGTGCTTCCGTTTTGAGAAGATAACCGACGAAAATTATATCCTCATCGCCTGCGGAAGACGCCAATCGATCAAAAAAGTCGAGGACGGATTCCTCTTTGAGAACATCGACGAGACGGAGTTCAAAAACGGCTTTTACGATTATTTTGACCTCGGACGCGATTACGGAAAGATCATCGAGAGCTTTTCGTCCGATCCGATAATTTCCGAGTCGGCAAAAACGGGCTCGGGCATACGCATCTTCCGTCAGGAGCCGTTCGAGACGCTAATCTCGTTCATCATCTCACAGAACAACAACATACCGCGTATCAAGAAGATCATCGAGTCGCTCTGCCGTCTCCTCGGCGAGGAAAGGGACGGGTTCTTCTCGTTCCCAACGCCCGAAGCTATCCTCGGCTGCGGTCTTGACGGGCTCGCGCCGATAAAAAGCGGTTTCCGCGCGAAATATATCATCGATGCGTCGGAAAAGGTCGCGTCGGGTGAGGTTGATCTCGAAAAAATCAAGAGTATGGACTATGAGACCGCGCGCGAGACGCTCAAGAAGATAAAAGGCGTCGGAAACAAGGTTGCCGACTGCGTGCTTCTTTTTGGGTTCGGTTTTTTCGAGGCGTTCCCGATCGACGTCTGGGTGAAGCGCGTTATCGCCGAGTCGTACGGCTCGGACTTCGACCCGAAAACGCTCGGTATTTATGCAGGTATCGCCCAGCAATATCTTTTCAACCACCGAAGAAACATTATGAATTAAATGTAAAAAATAAGCCGAACGCTTTACTTTTTTGCGCTCGGCTTATATAATATATGAGGTAATTTTTAACAAGGAGGGATATGTGTGATTCTACAGAAAAAACGTACGGTCGTTGCCGTGGCGGTCTCGGTTATCATGGCGATTCTCCGCACGCTCGTCGTCGTTTATAATATGGAAAAGAATTCCTACGAAACAAGCACTTATTATCTCCCCGAGAATATTTATGTCAGATCGTTCAACACGGTTACCGTCGTTTTCACGCTTCTTTTCATGATGCTCGCGCTCTCGCTACTCTTCTCGAGAAGAACGGACGTCGAGCTTGACAACGCAAACTCGACGGAATCGATGATCCTCCTTGCGTTCACGCTCTTTTTTGCCGCGTTCGTGTGCGGAAAGAACGCGCTCGCTTTGGAAGCAGCTTGCACGATCCCGCTTATCTGCGCGGTCCTCGCGCTCGCAACAGGCGTCGCTTTTCTTATCCTCGGTCCGAGAACCGTCAAGAAAACGCCCGAGTGCTCGACGCTCTCCCTCGTTATGATTCTCCCGGTCGCTTTTTCGGCAATGCGCCTCGTCGAGACGTTCCTCGAGTCGAACGCCGCGCCTCTCGCTTCGTCGGGTGACTACCGCATCATCGGACTTGCGACTGTGCTCGTCTATTTCCTCTATGAGGGGAAATCCTACGTCACGAAAAACACCGCTGTTATCTACTATCTTTCCGGCTATTTCTCGGTGTTCTTCCTGCTCGTCTATTCGGTGCCGAACCTCGTTTTGCATTGCTTCGGCGCGTTTCCTTTTGATTCCGGCGCGGCTTATTCGGTCGCCGATCTCGGTATCTGCGCTTATATCTGCTCGAGGATGTTCCGCGCGAAGCTGATTCGAAAGCTCAAGTAATAAATCTCAAAAAAACGAATATAATTAAAGCAAACAGTAACTTTTACGGGGATGACGACGTTGAAAAGCTGGTTGCTTTCTTTTTTTGCATTTTCTATCGTGCTCACGCTTCTTCCGATCGCCGCACGCGAGATGACGGGGCGCGACGACAGTGTTTCGGTTATGATGAACGGCGAGGTAAGAAAAATCCCGCGCGAGGAGTTCGTCGCGTCGGCGCTTCTCGCCGAGGGCTATGAGTGCGAGTCGATTGAGTCGAAAAAAGCCCTTGCCGTCGCAATACGCTCCTGCGCGGAGCACATCTTTTCCTATGGCGGGAATCACGACGGTTTTGATTTTTGCGACAAAAACGACTGTTGCTTTTTGCTTTCCGACTTGTCGCACGCGGACGAGCAGTTGAAAAAAAGCGTTTTTGAGGCGGTCGATTCGACGAGGGGTGTAATTCTCACGTTCGAAAATGTTCCCGCGCTCTCGCTTTTTTGTCTATGTACGGGAAGCTCGGGCTCAAAAAGCGAAAATCCCGACTACCTGACGCCGATTCGGGAAGAAACGCGGTGCGAGGTACATAAAACCGAAAAAAATCTTCCCTATGAGAACCTGCTTTCCGACAAAAACAACACCGTCGTCGTCTATGACGAGAACGGCGACTGCGATTTTGCCGTCTGGGACGGGAAGTACGTAAGCGGCGCCGAGCTTGCGGAAAAGCTCTCGCTTCCCTCGACCGAGTTCACGCTCGAATTCCGCGCCGACGGCATTTTTGTCACCGCTTACGGAGTCGGGAACGGGCTCGGGATGAACCTCTGCGGTGCGGAACGCATGGCAAAAGAGGGCAAAAATTTTGAGGAGATTCTCGCGTTTTATTATCCGAAGCTCGCCGTTTCAAAAACAGATTAAAACAAAACTGCATAAATCCCCCTTTGAATGTAAATAATACAAAACGACAAAAGAACATTCAGGGGGAACTCATGAACGACAATTTTGAAAACAAAACGCCCGAAGAGGGCAAAAATTCCCAGCATTTCGCGAAAAGAATCGCAAAATTCTCGGCTTTTATATATCTCGCGCTCGCGATAACCGTTGTTATCGTCGCAACCGTCGGGATATTCAGCGTTTCGTACGATTACGAGGCGAGCATGCCCGAAATCTCGCTTCCGTCGCTTACGCCCGAGCTCTCGGAACCGCTCGACACGGTATTTCCCGAAATCTCGGAATCGCCCGTTGTTAACGAGCAGAGCGGAATCGATGCCGACACGGACGAGCCGACTCCCGAAACGCCCTCGCCCGTCTTTTTCCGTCCCGTAAAAGGCGAGATAATCAAGGCGCACGACCTCGAACGACTCGTTTTCTCGGAAACGATGAATGACTACCGTGTGCATAAAGGAATCGATATCGCGTCCGAGGTCGGAAGCGAGGTCGTCGCGTTCACGGACGGAAAGGTTTCTGCCGTGACGGATGATTATTTCTACGGCACGACCGTCGCGATTACGCACGACGCGGGGCTCGTTTCGTACTATATGAACCTTGACCCCGAGCTCGCAAGCGGCATAACCGTCGGCGCAACCGTAAAAGCAGGCGACGTTATCGGAAAGATCGGAAACACCGCGCGTCTCGAGGCGGCGGACAAGAGTCATCTCCATTTTGAGCTCACGATGAACGGCGAAATTATCGACCCGACGCCCGAGTTACCTGAGTAAAGCACCATACAAAAAACGGCATCGATAGATGCCGTTTTTATTCTACTATCGCGCTTTTTTCATAATTTTAATCAAGGGAACGATAAGGATTCCGAGGAAAAGGTTCGAAAAACCGTGTATCATATCGAACGGAAGTCCCGAGAGCCACCACGCAACGCCGAGCTTCAGGTCATAGCCGAAAAGAAGCATCTGCCCCGGCATGTAGAGAAGCCCGAACGCGAACCCGTGCAACGCACAAACGAGGACGTAGAGGACGTTTTTTACCTTTTCGGGGAGCTTTTGCGGTATGAGCATCGTCATCGCCCAGAGCACCGTCCATACATAAAGATACGGCCACCACCAGAGCGCAAACCCACCCATAATTCCGTCGATGAACACATAAACATAGAGCGGAATCAACGCGACCGAGCGATAAACGGCGGTCATCAACACGATGAACATCCCGATAAGATGAACGTTCGGGATGATCTCCATCAGCTTTTTCGATACGACCATCATCGCCGCAAACATCGCAAGAATAATAAGATCACGCGTTTTGAGCTTCATTATTTTTCAACCTTGAACTTATAGACCGCGCCGTCCTTGATCTCGGTTTTGTCAACGCCCGTAAGAGCCATTTCGCCGTCGATGTAGAACGCCCAGTAAGTCTTGTTTTTGTCATAATCGGCTTCGATACCGTTCACCTTCTTGACGTAGATACCGAAAGCACCCTGATCTCCCTCGATGAGCTTTGCGTCAACGAGTGCCTCGCCGACGGTCTTCTTGTCGGTCTTGACCTTGAATTTCGTGATTTTACCCTCACCGTCAACGACCTCAAAGTCGAAAACGGTCTCACCCGTGCCGACCTCGGTCACTTCGACGCCCGAAGAATCGGAAACAGGGGTGTCGCTTACGTCGTTTTGATTATTTTCGCATCCAAACGTGCAGAAAGCCATTGCCGCGATGACCGTAACACATACAAGACACAAAATAAAACGGTTGAATTTTGTTTTGTTCATTGTTTTGTTTCTCCTTTTGATTTTGTTTTTAACCCCCTACTTAACTCGGCGCTCGCGATTTCGGGAATTTTTTTGAAGAAGTATTCCGACTGCGGTGCGGTCGTCTGCGCCTTCTCGGGTGAAAACACCCAATGGCTTTTCCTCTTTTTGCGGCAAAAGAGTAGCAGACGGGCAAAAAAATGCACCTCACGGCGGCGTGCCCGCTCGGGATTCTCACCCGATTCCATACTTTCGATGAATTATAGCATATTAAATAATCATTTACAATAGAAAATCATTGCGATGGCGGGAACATGGGTAGAAAAAACCGCGGGCAGAAAAAAGCCTTCCCACTTGGGGGAAGGGGGACCGGCGAAGACGGTGGATGAGGGGTAGGATGCGGAGCATCCGTGCGTTATCGCAATAATGTTAATTAACGCTGTCTTTCAGACAGCTACCCCTCATCAGTCACCTGCGGTGACAGCTTCCTATGGGGTCCCCACGAAACTTGTTTCGTGGGGTGCATAACCAAGGGGGAAGCCATTTTCTGCCTAATCTCGCGGTTAAGGGCGTCAAAAATAAGAACAAACCCAAACCGCGGGCAGGAAAAAAGAAAACGGACTCGATTGAGTCCGTTTACTTTGTTCATTTAATTTTAGGGTCGTCGGTAAGACAAACGATATAATCAACGCTTGTTTTGTAGAATTTTGCGAGTTTTACAATAATTTCAAGCGGAATCGTGCGCTCTCCTCTTTCATATTTTGAATAAAGCGATTGGTCGCACATAAGATATTTTGCAATTTCGCTCTGCGTCAGGTCGTTATCTTCACGCAGGTCGCGTATTCTTGTTTTCATTTCATCACCCGATTTATTATACCTCTGTCCATATTGTCCTATTGACAAAAAGGACGATGTGTCCTAAAATAAGGTTGTAAGGTGGTGAAATCATGAAGGAATACAAAGAAATGTATCTTCATCTTTTTAATGAAGTTACGACTGCGATTGAAATATTAAAAGAAGCCCAGAAAAAATGCGAAGAGATGTTCATAAACGCCGAAGCGGATGAAAAAAACGGACTCGATTGAGTCCGTTTTTTGTTTTGCGCTATTCAGCGATTAAAGTGCAGCAGAAATAATTGTTGCGAAATCGGGAGCTTTGAGAGATGCGCCGCCGATAAGACCGCCGTCAACGTTTTCCTTGCTGAGGAGCTCGTCGCAGTTCTTTGCGTTCATAGAGCCGCCGTACTGGATGGTGGTTGCTTTTGCAACGTCACAGCCGTAGAGACCGCAGAGAACGTTACGGATGATGCCGCAAACCTCGTCTGCCTGATCGGAGGTAGCAGTCTTGCCGGTACCGATAGCCCAAACGGGTTCGTAAGCGATGATGATGTTCTTCATCTGTTCTGCAGTTACGCCCATGAGAGCGATCTTGGTCTGCATTGCAACAAGCTCAGCGGTGATGCCCTGTTCGCGTTCTTCGAGAAGCTCGCCAACGCAGAGGATAACCTTGAGGCCTGCTTCGAGAGCAGCGAGAACGCGCTTGTTAACGGTAACGTCGGTTTCGCCGAAGTACTGTCTGCGTTCGCTGTGGCCGATAATAACATATTTTACGCCGCAAGCAACGAGCATATCAGCGGAAATTTCGCCGGTGTAAGCACCGCTCTTTTCCCAGTGGCAGTTTTCTGCGCCGATCTCGATGGGAGAACCTGCAGCCGCCTTGACAGCAGCGTCGATGTCAACGTAGGGTACGCATGCGATGATACCGCAGCCGGAGGTATCCTTGCCGTTGAGTTCTGCTTTGATTGCTTCGATAAGTTCAACCGCTTCAGCGGGAGTCTTGTTCATCTTCCAGTTGCCTGCGATGATTGCTTTTCTGAATTCCTTGTTCATTTTCTTTCATTTTCGCGGTTGAGGTTTGTTTTTAATTCCCGACTTCTCGCCGCGAGAGTTTTTCGGGCTTGAATACTCGGAGATCCTTCAACCTTTCCGCGATATCCTTTCTTTTTTTGTGCCCGCGGTTTTGGTTGGTGAACAATTTCACGTTTCTTCCGCGGAGTTTTGTTAAGTAACGCCGTCTTCGACGGCTACCCCTCATCAGTCACCTGCGGTGACAGCTTCCCCCAAGGGGGAAGCCATTCGAGGGAAATTGCTCTAACGCAGGGCGTACGGAGTCAGAGGCAGAATCGCGATTTGCGACGAGAGAGCTGTAGTAATCTACTGCCCGAGTCGGAAAGCGCGATAGAAAAAATCCTATATAATGAAATTCGAAGAATTTCTTTCCGAAAATCAACCGTTCGCGGAATTTAAGGTTGAAAATCAATCAAACCTCAACCGCGTGCAGGAAAAAAGGATTTTTTCGTTCTGACCTGAATCGGTTAGCCCGTTCTTATTTGTCGGTCATTGCAGCGATACCGGGAAGTTCCTTACCTTCGAGGTATTCGAGCGAAGCGCCGCCGCCGGTCGAGATGTGGCTCATCTTGTCGCCAAAGCCGAGGATGTTAACTGCTGCTGCAGAGTCGCCGCCGCCGATGATGGTGGTTGCGTCGGTTTCAGCAAGTGCTTTTGCAACTGCGATGGTGCCTTCTGCAAAGATCGGGTTTTCGAAAACGCCCATAGGTCCGTTCCAAACAACGGTCTTCGCGGTCTTAACCTTCGAAGCATAGAGCTCGCGGGTTGCGGGACCGATGTCAAGGCTTTCCATATCAGCGGGGATTTCGTCAACGGTAACGTTGGAATATTCAACAACAGCGTCGATCGGGTTCGGGAATTCCTTCGTGATGGTGCAGTCAACGGGGAGAAGAATTTCAACGCCGTTTGCTTTTGCACGTTCGAGCATTTCCTTGCAGTAATCGAGCTTTTCGTTGTCAACGAGGGAGAGACCGACTTCCTTGCCCTGTGCTTTGAGGAAGGTGTAAGCCATACCGCCGCCGATGATGAGGCAGTCTGCTTTTGTGAGAAGGTTTTCGATAACAGCGAGCTTGTCAGCAACCTTTGCACCGCCGAGGATGGTTACGAAAGGTCTAACGGGGTTGTTAACAGCGTCGCCGAGGAATTTGATTTCTTTTGCCATGAGGTAACCGTTTGCGGATTCTTCAACGAAGGAAGCAACGCCAACAGTCGAGCAGTGTGCTCTGTGAGCCGCACCGAAAGCATCGTTAACGAAGAGGTCGCAGAGAGAAGCGAGGTCCTTCGAGAATGCTTCGCCGTTCTTGGTTTCCTCGGGGCGGTAACGGGTGTTCTGAAGAAGAACAACGTCGCCGTCCTTCATTTCTGCAACAGCTTTCTTCGCATTTTCGCCTACAACGCAGTCGTCAGCAGCGAAAACAACGTCAAGACCGAGCTTTTCGGAAAGACGTGCTGCAACGGGAGCGAGAGAAAACTCGGGCTTAGGTTCGCCCTTCGGCTTGCCGAGGTGAGAGCAAAGGATAACCTTTGCGCCGTTGTCGAGAAGGTATTTGATGGTAGGAAGAGCCGCAACGATGCGGTTTTCGTCGGTGATAACACCGTTCTTCAAGGGAACGTTGAAGTCGCAGCGAACGAGAACGCGCTTGCCGCTAACTTTGAGATCTTCAACAGACTTTTTTACGTTCATTTTTGTTTCTCCTAAAAAATTGTATTTATTTTAATTTACAATCCACTTAATTATATACCAATTTATCCCTTAAATCAAGAGTTTAATTGAAATTCTCGGCTATATATCGTTTGAAAGGGTTCATATATCTCGCAAAAGAGTTTCTTATTGCCGATCCGAAGCTAAGATAGTCGTTCACCGGCACGTACAGGATGTTTTTCAGCTCTCTTATACCGCTTCCGTAGACCGTGCCGAAGTCGAGAGTCGCGCTTTCCAAAATTTCGGTGAAAATAAGCGTTTCGTCGTTGTTGTTGAGGTATTGCGCCACGTGATAGTTGATGAACGCTTCCTTGAGCGGCGCTCTTGAAGAATAGCTCAACTCCGAAACTACCTTTCCGACGTATTTCT
>JAZRRU010000041.1:0-11206 GCA_045651025.1 Eubacteriales bacterium | reverse complement strand
TTCGGTATTTTAAGGTCTTGGGAGAGCGAATAATCTCCGATGCCGTAAATGATGCCGAAGTTGACCGCTTTTGCGCGCTTGCGCATCTCGCATGTGACCGACTCGGTCGGAACGCCGAATACCTGCGATGCGGTAACCGTGTGGATATCCTCGCCGTTTTTGAATGCGTTGATGAGCGTTTCGTCACCCGCAACGTGCGCGAGAATACGAAGCTCGATCTGGGAATAGTCGGCGTCGATAAGAATATTACCGTCCTCGGCGACGAAAAATTTGCGCAGTTCTCTGCCGCGTTCGCTTCGAACGGGGATGTTCTGCAGGTTCGGCTCTGCCGAGGAGAGTCGACCCGTGAGGGTTTGCGTCTGCTTGAAGGTCGTATGAATACGTCCGTCGTCGGATATCTGCTTTGCAAGCCCGTCGCAGTAAGTGTTTTTGAGCTTCGAGTCCTTTCGGTAATCGAGAATAAGCCCGATTATCGGATGGTACGGTTCGAGCTTTTCGAGCACCGAAACGTCGGTGGAGTAACCGCTTTTCGTCTTTCGGTAGTGGGGAAGCATAAGCTTCTCAAAAAGTATGTTTCCGAGCTGTTTCGGGGAGTTTACGTTGAACCTTTCGCCCGCGAGCGCATAGATTGCTTCTTCTTCCTCGGCGACGGAGCGCGTTATATTCTCCGAGAATTCGTCGAGCGCGCTTCTATCGATCTTGAACCCGATCGATTCCATCTCGAAAAGCAATTTCGCAAGAGGAAGCTCAACTTCTTCATAGAGCTTTTTCGATTCGGGAGTGAGCTTTTCAGAAAGTTTCTCAAACATCTCGGGGAGAAGCGAAACGCGGATTTCCGCGCTCGAAATTCCGAGCACGTCGAGAGCCGTCTTGCCGAACGAAACTCCGTTGTCGGACGGCGAGCATATATAAGCGAGGAGCGAAATGTCCTCGAATCTGCAGTTCAAGTCGATTTTTTCGTTATGCGCAAGGTGAAGAACATCCTTGCTCGACCAGCATATCGCGGTTTCGCAATCCTTGATTGCGGAAAGAATTTCGGACGCGTTTCCTTTGAACGTCTTGCCGTTTGCAAAAACCGAGACGGTCTCGTTTTCGGACGCGACGAAGACGGTTTTATCCTCGGGGAGAGAAAATTCCGAGACAGGGAAGATTTCTTCATCTTCCGCTTCCGTCGGTGCGATCTCGTCGAGCTTTTCGAGGAACTGTCTGAACCCGAGCCGTGTGTAGAGCTCGCGGAGCTTGACGATATCTTTGCCGTTAAATTCGCATTCATCAAGCGAAACCCCGAGGTCGACGTCGGTCTTTATTTCTGCGAGAAAACGCGAAACGTACGCGCTTTCCTTTCCATCGCGGAGCTTGTTGCCGACGCTTCCGCCGATCTCGTCGATATGCTCGTAGATTCCGTCGAGCGTTTTATATTCGGTGACGAGCTTTATCGCACCCTTTTCGCCGATACCGGGAACGCCTGCGATGTTGTCCGAGCTGTCGCCCATGATCGCTTTTATGTCGATGAGGGTCTTCGGCTCGACGTTGTATTTTTCTTTGATTTCTTTCGGTGTGATAACCTTCGTGTCGTCGTTCGAGGCAAGAAGAACGGTAACGCGGTCGTTGACGAGCTGGAAGCTGTCGCGGTCGCCCGTGAGAATAAAAGTTTGTTCGCCTCTTTCGGTGAGCATGCATGAGAGCGTTCCGAGAACGTCGTCTGCTTCAAATCCCGCAACCTCGACAACCTTCAACCCGAGCGCGCTTGCGATCTCTTTTGCAAAGGGCATCTGCAGAGCAAGGTCATCGGGCATGGGTTTTCTCGTCGCTTTGTAGGTGTCGCATGCCTTGTGACGGAAGGTTTTTTCTTTTAGGTCAAAAGCGATCGCGGCAAAGCTCGCGTCGTTTCCGATCATGGAAAACGCTTTGTTGATAATTCCGACAAAACCGAAAAGAGCGTTCGTCGGCAGCCCGTCGGGCGCACTGAGCGGACGCACGCCGTAAAACGCACGGTTGAGTATGCTGTTTCCGTCAAAAATTATCGCTTTTCCCATTCTTGCTTTTTTCCTTTTTAATCGTTATGTATCTGAATCAGTTGGGGTCACGGGGAATGACGATCATTCCGATAATGTAGGCAAGAAGTCCGCCTCCGGTGAAAGCCAAAAGCACGGCGCCGAGACGTACGATAGTGGGGTCGATATTAAAGTATTCCCCGATGCCTGCACAAACACCGTCGATCATCTTATTTTTGCTTGATTTATATAATTTCTTTTCCATCTTTTTTCTCCTATAATTATTCTAGTTTATTCTATCACTTTATACTATTAAAGTCAACAAAAAGAGTCCCGAAAGCAAAGAAAAACCGTTGTGTCAAAACAACGGTTTCTCGTTTTTATTTACTTAAAAAGCTTTTCTGCGTCGTAATCGGGAACTGCGCCGAGCGAACCGACGACGAAATCGGAAAGAATCACCGCGCGGTCGAGACATTCGCCGAGGCCGAGCCCCGATAGTAAGCTCGTCAGGAAGCAAGCCGAAAAACTGTCGCCCGCGCCGACGGTTGAGACGACCTCGTTTTGCGGTTTTTCCGAGCAGAGCATCTGCCGTTTCCTGCAGTCATAGACGAACGCGCCCTCTTTTCCGAGTGTGAGGCAGATGTACTTTAGCTTCGGATATTTCGCAGAGATATCGAGCAGAGTATGAAGCGGATCGCGTTTTCCGAAAAAGCCGATCTCCTCTTCGCTTACCTTGAGTATCGTCGTTTCTCTCAATATCTTCTCGACAAGCTCGCGTGTGTAGAAATTCGAACGGAAATTCACGTCGAAAAATACTTCCTTTTTTGACGTGTATTTTAGAATCTTCTCAAAACTTCTTCTCGATTGAGGCGAGCGGAGAGCGAGCGTTCCGACGTAGATCGCGTCGAAATCGCCGTAAATAACCGCATCGGGGATGTTGTCGTACGCCGTGTTCGATGCAAGGTCATAAGACGGAATCCCGTTTTCAAGAGTCACGTTGCAAACACCTGTCGGGCGTTTTCGGTCGACGGTAACGTAATTGCACTTGATGCCGAGATTTTTCGCGACCTCAATCGCTTCTTTCCCGTTTTCATCGTCGCCGACAGCTGATACAAGATAACTCTCTGTGCCGAGCTTTGCACAGTGCGCCGCAAAATTGAACGGCGCACCGCCTATTTCTTTTTTATCCTGAAAAATATCCCAGATAATTTCGCCGAATGATAGGATTTTCATTTACTTGTTCTTTTCGCTTGCTTTCTTTCTGAAAAATTCCATATCCTGTCTGAGCTGGGTTTCGGCAACGCTCTTTCTGGATTCGAATTTCGAAGCAAAGGTGCCGACGGGTTCGGTCGCCATCTGGTGAAGAATTGTGCCGAGACCGTAGTAGTAGGTGTTGGAATCCTGACCCCATTTGTAAACGAGACCGACGTCGCAAGCGCGAGAGGGAAGGATGTAGTTGTTGAGCATATCCTTCGAGTCGTCGTCGCGGGTCTTCATGTAGTCGAGAATTTCCTGATAGCTGACAGAAGTGGTGTTCATGCTTTCCGCGCCCATAACGTTGAGGAAGTCAACGATCATCGGGAGACGGGTTGCATCAACAGAGCTCGGGATCGCAAAGCAGGTTGCGCTCCAAGGGTTAACGAGCGAGTAGTAGTTGTCCTGATTGGTGTCCGCCTTCGGAACGGGAACGATACCGAAATGCTCTGCCATAGCACCGCCGATGGTGATGATCGAGCCCATGCCTGCGTTGTGGAAGAGAACTCTGCCTTCGGTGAAGCCCTCTTCAACGAGCTTGTCGGGCCATGCGGTTACGTTGAAGTAATCGTCAGCAGCGATGTAATGCTCGGTGTCCTTTACGAATTCCTGAAGCTTTTCCATGAGACGGGAGCTGCGTTCGGTGAACATGCTGATATAGGGATATCCGTCAGCGCCGGGCTTTGCAATCTTTTCGCCCGATGCGAAGAATACGCTCCACATATCGTCTCTGTTACCGCCCCAGCCATAGACGTCGGTGTAGTCGATCTTGCCGTCCTGGTTGGTGTCCGTGCTTACCTTTCTTGCTGCTTCAAAAGCAACGTCAACGGTCCATTTACCCTGACGAACGAGCTCGTAGGGGTTTCCGCCGAAGTCGGAGGAAAGGTTCATCTTGTTCCAGAGGTCGAGGTTGAAATAGAGAGCAGAGGTGTGAGTCTTGTTGGTGATGCCGATTTCGCCGATCGTGAAGTAGAGCTGACCGCCCTGAGTCATATCGGTGTTGAACGACTGGTTCCACCAAGGTGCTTCAAGCTGAAGACCGGAAAGCGTGTTGAGGTCAACGAGAAGGTCTTCCATAGCAAGCGTTGCACCGTCATAGAGGCAGGGAACGACGATATCGTAATCGTTCGTACCGCTCATAGCGCCTTTTCTGATGGTCTCGCACATTTTTTTACCGGGACCGCCGCTCGTCGGGATCTTGATTTCCTCGATGGTGATACCGAGCTTTTCTTCGATAAGGTTCTGGCGGTTCTTAAGGTCGTCGTTGAGGGATTCGGGATAAGTCTTGTCAAGACCCTCTTCCTTGTAGGTGTTGTAGACTATCTCGGATTCATAGGAATCGAGAGCGCTCGCGGTAAGGAAAGTAACGGTCTCGCCGTCATATCTCTTTCCCGAGGTTGCGCCGACGTATCTGCCGTTTGCGTCCTTGTAGATGTCCGTGTTCGAAACGTTCGCGTTCGGATCGGTGGAAACGTCCGTGCTTTCACCGCATGCGGTCAAAACGAGAGCAAACAAAAACATCAACGCAAGGATCAATGAATATATCCTTTTTTGTGTCATAGGTTTTTCTCCTTTTTGATTTTTTATTATGATAGCATAATTAAGCATACATTTCAATAGTAACCGTGTCATTTTTTCGAGAAACTTAAAGAGGTATTGCAAAAAAAATCAAAATGTGATAAAATACAATTCGTAAATCTGATTATACAAAAATCTTATGTGACAACAGAGGTTTTTTATGGCTGCTAACGAAACGAAAAAATCGAAGAGGGAAGGCCGCCGCGTTCGCTCTCTCGATCCGATGCATTACGTCGGGATATTTTTCATGAAAACGAGGACCGATGCGACGAACTATTTCTCGGAATCGGTCGATATAAGAGCCGCGGAGGAATATATCCGCGAAAAGCGCGAGCAGGGACTCAAGGATTTCAGCATGATGCACGTTTTTCTTGCATCGTTCGTGCGTCTTTATTCCCAGCATCCCGAGATGAACCGCTTCATCAGAGGTCAGCGTATCTATGCGCGCAATAATATCGAAATCGCAATGACGATAAAAAAAGAGATGAAGCTCAACGGCGACGATACGGTTATCAAGCTCATCTATGAGCCCGACGCGACCGCCGAGGAAATCTATCACATCACTAACAAGGTCATTGAGGACGCGCGTAACGAGTCGAACGAGTTTGACGACCTTATGAAGATTTTTAACTATATCCCGCGATTTATCATGCGATTTGCCGCGTGGGTGATTAACGCGCTTGATTATTACGGACTTCTTCCGAAGGCGCTCACCGACGTTTCGCCCTTCCACGGAAGTCTCGTTATAACATCGCTCGCTTCCCTCGGAATCCCGCCCGTTTATCATCATCTTTACAACTTCGGAAACATCCCGATATTTTTCGCGTTCGGAAAGAGATATAACAAGTACGAGGTTAAAAAGGACGGCACGCCCGAAAAGGTTACTTATATGGACTACCGCATCACCTGCGACGAGCGTATCGCCGACGGTCATGCTTACTCCGTTGCGTTGCGTTACATAAACAGCTTACTTCGCAATCCGAGTCAGCTTGACTCCCGCCCCGAGAAGATAGTAGATGACATACCTTGATACAAAAGACCATCGTTTAAACGATGGTCTTTTTTGTCGATTTTGTGATATTTTTTGCGGTTTGATATTGCGTTAATGTAACGAATAGAGAAAAGTAAAGAAGAGCCCGAAAATGCTTGAAAATCCGTTCACAAAGTGCTAACATTTGCATTGAATAATATAAAGAAGGTGTAATTATGAGTAATTACGAAGCACTTACAATATTAATGCCTATCGGTATCGCGATGACCGCGGGCTTGCTTCTTTCCCGTCTTGTTAAGAAGCTGAAGCTTCCTGCTGTTACCGGTTATCTTATCGCAGGTATCCTTATCGGACCTTACTGCCTCGGTGCACTTGGCGAGTTTGTGAACATTCCTTGGCTTGGCTACGTCAGCGCAGAATCGGTCGAGGGCGCATCGATCCTTTCGAAGATCGCGCTCGGATTCATTGCTTTTGCAATCGGTGACGAGTTCCGTCTTTCCGCATTGAAGAAGATCGGAAAACAGGCGACGGTTATCGGTATTTTTCAGGCGCTCGTCGCTACTGTAGTAGTTGACGCGGCCCTTATCGGACTTTATTTCGTACTTCCCGAGGGAACGATCTCGATTCCCGCGGCGATCGTTCTCGGTGCTGTTGCAACCGCGACTGCTCCCGCGGCGACTCTTATGGTCGTCCGTCAGTATAAAGCGAAGGGTAAATTGACCGACATTCTCCTTCCCGTCGTTGCAATCGACGACGCTGTCGGACTTGTAATTTTCGCGGTTTCCTTCGGTATCGCTCAGTCGATGAACAGCGGTGCGGCTCTCAGTGTTATCACCGTTCTCGTTGAGCCGTTGCTCGAGGTCGTGCTTTCTCTTGCTCTTGGTGTGGTTATGGGCATCTTGTTCAGCTTTGCCGAAAAGTACTTTAACTCGAACAGCAAGCGACTCACTCTTTCGATCACTTTCGTTATCATGTCGGTTGCGCTTTCTCTCTACGAAACGCACATCGGCGGTATTCACATCAAGTTCTCCTCGCTCCTCGTTTGCATGATGCTCGGTACGGTATTTTGCAATATGTGCGACTTTTCCGAGGAGATCATGGGCAAGACGGACAGATGGACCGCGCCCCTTTTCGTGCTTTTCTTCGTTCTTTCGGGCGCAGAGTTGCAGTTTGACGTTTTCGGAAACGTTATGGTTATCCTCGTCGGCGTTGTTTATATCCTCACCCGTGCGGCAGGTAAAATGCTCGGCGCGGCGGTCAGCGCGAAAGCGACGAAATGCGAACCGAACATCGTCAAATACCTCGGCATCACGCTTCTTCCGCAGGCAGGCGTTGCGCTCGGTATGTCGCTCATCGCGGCCGAAACGCTCGGCGAAGTCGGCGCCATGGTTCGTAACATAACCCTTTTTGCGGTTCTTATTTACGAGCTTGTCGGCCCTATGCTTACCAAGATCGCGCTCACGAAGGCGGGCGATATTATTCCTCGTAAGGTGATTAACATCGGTGAAGAAGACGACGACTGATTTGCGCTGTTCATACGGCGCAGAACAAAAAGAGCAAATAATTCTTCTTGGTTCACCGTTTGATTCGACGGACAACAATTTAACTCTCAAGGAAAAAATCGGGTGTCAAAAACACCCGATTTTGTTTTATGCTCTTTTTTAGTCACGTTTGCTCGGACTGCTTTACGGTTGTAAAGCGACGCCTTCGCAAACGCGCCTTCTGCATCCGCCTGAACAGCACAAACGAGGTTATCTAACGCATAAATGCTATAAAAAAACAGCACCCTTGCAGTAGATTTCTACAGCGGCGGGTGCTCTTTTTTCATTCCGCATCAATTCTCGATGGTTTTTGCGTTTTTTTGAATAGCGCATAACAAAAAGAGCAATTTATTCTTTTTAATATCTTTCATACATCGTGTTTGAAAAAGCTTATTTCGGGCATAATAAGAAAAAACACGGAGGTAAATATGAAAGAAACAGATACAGTAAAATTACTTCGCGAATGTGATGCGGGCGTGAAAATGGGCGTTTCGTCGATCAACGAGGTGCTTCCCGACGTGAGAGCGACCGATCTTCGAAACGACCTTGCCGACTGCCGTTCGCAGCACGAGATTCTTCAGGCAGACATCAAAAAAGAGCTTCAAAAATACGGCGATTCGGGAAAAGACCCCGCGGTTGCGGCAAAAGGGATGTCGTGGATGAAGACGAACATGAAGATGGCTATGGACGACTCGGACAAGACGATCGCCGATCTCATAACCGACGGCTGCAACATGGGCGTTAAGTCGCTTCACCGCTATATGAATCAGTATTCTTCTGCCGACAGCGAGTCGAAAGGTATCGCAACCAGACTCATCGGACTTGAAGATAATCTCGCAAAGCAGTTGCGAAAATATTTGTAAGTACCCCATTACTCACTTTGTTCGTAACGGGGACCCCGAAAAGATACCCCATTATAGAAAAAAGCAGGTTATTCGCCTGCTTTTTTTATCATCCTTTTGAGCTCCGCAACGGCATCGCCGAGTCCGCCGATACGGTCGATGATTCCGTATTCTACCGCTTCTTTACCGTCGATGACCGTACCGATATCGGTCGTCATATCACCCGTCGCGGTCATAAGACGACGAACCGTTTCGCTGTCTGCGTTCGAGTTGCGAACGATAAAATCGATGATACGCTCCTGCATTTTTGAGAGGTTTGCAAAAGTCTGCGGTACGCCGATAACGAGACCGTTAAGCCGTACGGGATGGAGCGTCATCGTTGCGCTCGGAACGATGAACGACCTTTTTGCCGAGACGGCAAGAGGGACGCCGATCGAATGACCGCCCCCGAGCACGATCGAGACCGTCGGCTTCGTCATCCCCGAAATAAGCTCGGCGATCGCAAGTCCTGCCTCGATATCTCCACCGATCGTGTTGAGGAGAATCAAAAGTCCGTCGATACCGTCGTTTTCCTCGACCGCGACGAGAGAGGGAATACATTCCTCATATTTCGTTGATTTCGACTCGGGCGATGCGGCGAAATGCCCCTCGATCTGACCTGCGATTACCATAGAATGTATGCATATACCGTTTTGCGATGTCGTTATTTTCATATCCGACTCGTCTTTTCGCGAGTCGAAAATTTCTTCTTTCTTGTCCATAAAAAAACTCCTTTTCGGTTAGTATGCCCGAAAAATCAAAAATTCCTTTGGAATAAAAAACCGAAAAGAGCCGATAATAACCAAAAATAGATTTTGGGGTAATTTTATGAAAACGGGATTGCAGAAAGAATTAAAAACCGCCTACAAAAAAATAAAAAGCGCCGTCGGAATGAGGGGCGCTTCGGAATGGCTCTACGATAACTTTTATCTCGTGGACCGCTATTACCGATTTGCGCTTGAAAACCGCCGTGCACTTTCGTGCAGAGATTTTTACGTAGTGTTAAAAAGATTTTGCGAGGACCGTGATTATTCGATGACGGCAAGATCGCTTTCCGGTTATCTTTCGGGAAACCCGAGGGGCTTTTCGTATTACGAGCTTTGCGCGTTGAAGGATCTCCTCGCCGTCTGTGCGATAACGAAGATTGCCGATCTTATAGACGAAAAAAAGGGTATGTCTCTGCTCCCGAAGACGGTGAAATTGCTCATCTCGCTCACCGAGCCCGACTTCGACGATATGATACCCGAAATATGGCGCGCCGAGCCCTATCTCGAACGCCTCGAGGAGGGTTATATCGATTCCGAGCCCGAGACGAAAGCGCAATACCGCGCGCTTATTTCAAAATACGCCTCGGAAAATTGTATTTCCGAGTCAGACGCTGTCGTTGAGCTCGCAAAAAAAGCAAAATCCGAAAACACAACGCTCGGGAAGCTTCTTTTTGCTCCGAAGCGAAAATACGTCCTCGCGTGGGGGTTGGTGTGGTTCTCCGTTTTTTCTCTGCTTTTCGGATGCTCGCTTTTGACCGTCGGTTGGGTGAGCGTTCTGCTTTCCGTACCTTTTGGGATTGCTTCGTCCTCGGTCGCGGATCATTTTGTATCGTTTTTCGCTCCTGCGTATAAGCCGCCGAGAAAAAAGCTCGATTCCGTACCCCAAAACTCAAAAACGCTCGTCGCGGTCGCATCGCTTCTGACAGGCGGTGAGGGCGACTTAGGGGTTTTCGAGTCGCTCGTGCGTTTTCGTTATATGAACCCCGACGAGAATATATTTTTCTGCCTGCTTGCCGACCTGCCCGATTCCGATCAAGAGACCGAAAACGGCGATGACTCGATGATCGAAAGCGCAAAAAAGAAGATCGATGAGCTCAACTCTCTCCACGGCGAACGGTTTTGCCTTTTCTTGCGGAAACGCGTTCTGAACAAGAGCGAGAACCGTTTCGGCGGTTGGGAACGAAAGAGAGGCGCGGTATGTGAGCTCGTTTCCCATATCGTACGCGGAGATAAAACCGAGTATTATCACGGCGGAGCGTTCATAAGAGACGTAAAATATCTTCTCACTCTCGATTCCGACACGAACCTTTCCGTCGGAAGCGTGCGTGAGCTTTTGTCCGTAGCGCTCCATCCTGTCAACCGCCCGATTGCCGAGGACGGAAAAGTCGTTTCGGGCTACGGCATCATCCAACCAACCGTCCGAACCGAGCTTGCAAGCGCCTACAAAACGGGATTTTCCCGTCTGATTTCGGGCGCAGGCGGCGCGGACGTTTATTCAACCGCGGCCTTCATTCGGTCGCAGTCGCTTCTCGGCTCGGGGAACTTCTGCGGAAAAGGGCTGATCAACGTCAACCTTTTTGATTCGCTCGTCTCGGAGAAGATACCCGAAGGACTTGTGCTCAGCCACGACGTCGTCGAGGGAAGCATAATGCGAACGATGTGCGCGTCGGACATAACGCTGACCGACTCGACTCCGGGAAACACGGTCTCGTTTTTCCGACGTCTGCACCGATGGCTCCGCGGAGATTTTCAGAACCTGTTTTTCCTGAAAGGGAGCACGCTCCCGATTCTCGCAAAATTGCGGATTTTGATTACCGTCGTGCGGCATTCCTCGCCGATATGCTCGCTTTTTGCGGTGATAGTTGGCAGTTTTTGGCTTGATACAAGCGGTTTTTGGCTCTTTTTCCTTGCATATTCGGAGTTTTTTGTGCCCTGTGCGTTCGGTGTCGTCGGATTTTTGTCCTCCGGCTCGCCGTTTGCCGTGAAGCGCTTTTTCTCAAAAGCATCCTCAATGCTTGCACAGACGTTCTTGCGCCTTGCGTTCGAGCTTTCGTCCTCCTGCCGAAAAGCCGTTCTTACTCTAAACGCGTTTTTCCTCGCTTCGGTGAGGCTGCTGACGCGAAAGAACACGCTCGAATGGACGACTGCGGCGCAGGCGGAAAAGCTCTCGTCAACGCTCGGGAAATACGTTCTCGACAGC
>JAZRRU010000040.1:0-3357 GCA_045651025.1 Eubacteriales bacterium | reverse complement strand
CGATAACATCTGCTCGACTCTCCGCAACGCCGATTTGAAGTTCCCGCCCGTAAAAGACGGAGAGGAAAATGAACTTCCTCTTACGAACGGCTCTTTCGTTCCTATGCTCGAGAGCGAGGATGTTTCTTTCAGAAAACAGGTCTTTGAGACCTATTATAACCGCCTGGGCGAGTTCAAAAACACCGTGGCTTCGACTCTCGACGCTCAGTTTAAACAGCTTCTCTTCTTCGCAAGAGCGAGAAAATATAACAGCACTATCGAGGCATCTCTCGACCGCACCGAGGTTCCCGTTGAGGTCTATCATAACCTCATTTCAGCGGTTCACGATAACTTTGACAAGATGTACCGCTACGTTGCACTTCGCAAGAAGCTCCTCGGCGTTGATGAGCTCCACATGTACGATGTCTATACTCCCATCGTTGCCGATGCCGCTTCCGAGATAACCTATGAAGAAGCAAAAGAAACCGTCCTCGAAGCGCTCGCCGTTCTCGGTGAAGACTACGTTGCACTCCTCAAAGAGGGCTTCAACAACCGCTGGATCGACGTTTATGAAAACGAAGGTAAACGCGGCGGCGCGTACTCGTCGGGCAACAGCTTGCCTCACCCTTACGTTCTTCTCAACCATAAGAACAATCTTGACAGCATGTTCACCCTCGCTCACGAAATGGGACACGCGCTTCACAGCTATCACAGCGCGGCGTACCAGCCCGTTTCGACGAGCAATTACGTTATATTCGTTGCTGAGGTTGCATCGACCTGTAACGAGATCCTTCTTATGCGCCACCTTCTCTCGAAAACGACCGATAAGAAGGAAAGAGCATATCTTATCAACCATTTCCTCGATCAGTTCAAAGGCACCGTCTACCGTCAGACGATGTTTGCCGAGTTCGAGCTTGCGATGGGCAAAATGTGCGAAAACGGCCAGACCTTGACCGCCGATGCACTCTCCGCGAAGTATCACGAGCTCAACAAGCTCTACTTCGGTCCCGATATGATCTCCGATGACGGAATCGCACTCGAATGGGCAAGAATCCCTCACTTCTTCTATAACTATTACGTCTTCCAGTATGCAACCGGCTTCTCCGCCGCTGTTGCAATCGCATCGCGTATCCTCGAAGAAGGTGAGCCCGCCGTCGCTGACTATAAGAAGTTCCTCTCGGGCGGTTCTTCGACCGATCCGATATCGCTTCTCAAAATCGCAGGTGTCGATATGTCCTCTCCCGAGCCCATCAACGCGGCTCTCAAGCTCTTCGGCGAACTCATCGAAGAGATGGAAACCCTCTGCTAAAAAACTGTAAAAAGCGCCCCGAAAGTATTCTGCTTACGGGGCGGTTGTTTTTATGATTTTATGATATATTATGAATAATTATTGACTTTATTTCAACAACACGCTATAATGTTATTACAACGATACATTGAATTGCTTTTGGAGGGTTTTATGAAAACAAGAAGCGAACTCAAAAAAATGGCGAAACAGCAAATCAAAGGGAAGATAGGAAGCTTGTTCTTGGTTGCCCTTATTATTTACGGTATTTCAATCTTAGCTTCTGCGATTCCTCTTGTAGGTTCGATCGCGTCCTTGATTGTTTCTCCCGCGTTGACCTTCGGTATGATTTTGGTTTATTACAAGCTTTCGAAGGATGAAAGCTACAAGCCCGATGCAGGCGATGCATTTTGCGGTCTCAAGAACTTGACCGGCGCGTTCCGTGTATATTGGGCACAGAGTATTTTCACGTTCCTCTGGAGCTTGCTCTTTGTGATCCCCGGTATCGTAAAATCCTATGCATATTCTCAGGCGATGTATATCCTTGCTGATAAACCCGATATCACAGGTACCGAAGCAATCGGCGAATCCTCGAAGATGATGAACGGACATAAAATGGATTACTTCATGCTTCAGCTTTCCTTTATCGGCTGGCATATATTGGCAATCTGCACTCTCGGTATCTTGTACGTATGGTTGATTCCCTATATCAACGCTACAAACGCAAACTTCTATCAGAGCATCAAACCCGTCGACGTTTATTACACCCCCGAAAACGAAGAATTCCAGAGCGCATAATTGAAATAATAAAAAATCCCTCACCACGAGGGATTTTTTGTTTGCGTTTGTTATTGATGCGCGCTTCTGCCTTCCCCTTGAGGGGAAGGGGGACCGTCGGAGACGGTGGATGAGGTGTAGCCGTCGCAGACGGCGTTGATTTGTGATGACCGAAAGTACTGCGCAGAGCGTCCGCATATATGAAAAACTTCCTCCCCGTTTTAGAGGAGGAAGTCTTATTTTTGTTACTGTTTTTTAGCTTTGATATACTTAACACCCTCGGAAATCGGGAGTATAAGCGCACCGATTGCGAGTGCAAGAACGTATTCCCAAATCTCGATCTGCTTGAATGAGAACATATCGTTGAGGAACGGAACGAATATAACGAGTGCCGTAAGAACGAACGAAGCCGCCATAGTAAGCCAGAGTATCTTGTTGTGAGAATGAAGCGCAAAAACGCTCTTTTCTCTCGAACGGAGGTTGAACGAATGGATTATTTCAGCCATAGACATCGTGACAAAAGCCATCGTCGTGCCGAAGTCATTCTTGATAGCGTTTCCGATGAAGAACGAGATGAGCGTAAGCGCAGAGATCGAAACACCCTGCCAAACTACGTCAACACCAAGCCCGCCTGCAAAAATCCCTTCCTTGCTGTCGCGAGGAGGAAGCGCCATAACGTCGCCCTCGGCTTTTTCAGTGCCGAGACCGAGCGCAGGGAGACTGTCTGTGATGAGGTTTATCCAGAGAATGTGTATCGGCTTGAAAACCGTGAGACCAAATAGCGAAGCGATGAAAACGCTGATAACCTCGCTGAGGTTCGAGGAGAGAAGGAACTGAATCGTCTTTCTGACGTTTGAGTAGATTCTTCTGCCTTCCTCAACCGCGTTGACGATCGTCGCAAAGTTGTCGTCGCTGAGTATCATATCCGCGACGCCCTTCGTGACGTCCGTACCCGTAATACCCATGCCGACACCGATATCCGCCGTCTTGATAGAGGGCGCATCGTTAACACCGTCACCCGTCATAGCGGTGATAAAACCGAGCTTCTTCCAGGTCGAAACGATCCTTACCTTGTGCTCGGGCTGAACTCTTGCATAGACCGAGTATTTCGTGATGTCTTTTTCCAACTGCTCGTCGGAAATATCATCGAGCTGAGCACCAGTGATTGCTTCGCTTTCGTCTTTGATAATACCGAGCTGTTTACCGATAGCAACCGCCGTGTCGATATGGTCGCCGGTTATCATAACGGCTTTTATGCCTGCCTTTTTGCACTTTTCAACCGCGTCAACAACCTCGGGACGGACGGGGTCGATCAT
>JAZRRU010000039.1:0-20218 GCA_045651025.1 Eubacteriales bacterium | reverse complement strand
GGGTTAGTCTTCAGAAAAAGACCTATGCTTTGTATCAAAGCATAGGTCTTTTTCAACGAAATAAATCCCTTACGGGATTTGTGAAATACGCCTGCGGCGTGTGAAATTCGCCTCGACGGCGAGTGGGTGGATTTAATTTCACTTGATGCGTCAGTATCAAATTTCACAATTCACGAAGTGAATTATTTCACCGTGAGCACAAGCGAACGATTTCATTAAAATCTCTGTCAAGATGGATTCGAAAGACCGAGATGGAGATGAATCTTACATTTTTGATAATTTCATGTTAAAATAAATTCACGATAAATAAGATTTTTTAGGAGATAAATTAATGGAATTAGATGTGTTGATACCCCTATTTTTTACCGTATTGTTCTTAATAGTTGATGTTGCAATGTTTATTAGGATGATATCCCTTATTAAGAAAATTAAAGATGATGATACTGTAGAGAATTTGGGGAACAAATTAAATCCTTACCTTTATGCAACGACTATTGTCAGTGTGCTTATGGCAATTTGTATGATTTTAATGACTGTTTTGAAATAATCATAACTTTATATTTGTTGAATATAATCATTTGACAAAATAACGTGGCATCATAATGGTTCGTAACAGCCAGAAATCCTCGTTCGTAAGAACGGGGATTTTATTTTTTCATTGATTTTGACGAGTTTCAGCTTTTTCAATAAAATACAATCGCCATCCCCAAAAAAGAGCTCTGTTCATCAACAAAGCTCTTTTTCTTTTTTTTGTTAAATTGACAATAATAAAAACGAATTGTTACTTGAATTTATCGAAGTAAAGTGCTATAATAACTGTGTATAAGTAAAAAATCTCTTAGGAGGCAAAAAATGAAAAGAGTTTTGTCGCTCATTCTTTCGTTGGTCATGGTGATTGGTCTCGTCGTAGTACCCGTCAACGCCAACGCTGTCACGTCTTCCTCGCGCGTGACCGAGCTTCTGAACAACATGACCTTGCGTCAGAAAATTACTCAGATGCTTATGCCCGACTTCCGTTATTGGGATATCAACGGTGACGGTTCCGTAAATTCGGACACCGAAATGTTTACCGAGATGACCGATGACGTGCGCAAGATTATCGAGGACTATGATTTCGGCGCTGTCATCTACTTTGCTCAGAACCTTACCGGCACGGAGCAGTCCTTTAACCTTACTCTCGAGATGCAGAAAGCCGCTACGAAAAACGGCGGCATCCCCATGATAATTGCCGCTGACCAGGAAGGCGGTATGGTTTACCGTCTCGGTACGGGTACTGCTCTGCCCGGCAATATGGCGCTCGGCGCGGCAACCGACCCCGCTTATGCAAAAATGGCGGGTGAGATAATCGGCCGTGAGCTCTCTGCTCTGGGTATTAACACGAACCTCGCGCCCGTCGTTGACGTAAATAACAACCCGAATAACCCCGTTATCGGTCTTCGCTCCTACGGCGATGACGCTACCCTTGTCGGTAACCTCGCTTCCGCGACGATTGCGGGCTTGAGAGAAAGCAACGTTATCGGCTGTGCAAAGCATTTCCCCGGCCACGGCGATACCGCAACCGACTCTCACTACGGTCTTCCTTCTGTTGATAAATCTCTTTCCGTTTTGAAGGAATGTGAACTCAAACCCTATGAGATCGCCATCGAGCAGGGAATTGATATGATCATGACTGCCCATATCCTTTATCCTCAGCTTGAATCCGATACAGCGTATTCTAACAAAACCGGTTCCTATCAATCTCTTCCCGCAACGATGTCCGACGATATCCTTACCGACCTTCTCAAGGGTGATATGGGATTTGATGGTATCATCATCACCGACGCGATGAACATGGAAGGCGTTGCGGATTATTGGGATTCCGTTCAGTCTTCCGTTCTTGCGATTCAGGCGGGTGTTGATATGCTCTGTATGCCTGTTTCGATGCGTACGAAAGCTGACTTGACTACGCTCGAAAACATCATTTCGGGTATCGAATCTGCCGTAAATGCAGGAACGATCCCCATGTCCCGTATCAACGACGCCGTTACGAGAATTCTTACCGTGAAAGAAAACCGCGGTATTCTCGATTGGAACGAAGAGGATTACACCTCTGCGTTCGCTTCTTATATGGTCGGCTCCGAGCTCAACCGTCAGGCAGAACGTGAGATTGCGGCTGCGGCTGTAACCGTCGTGAAGAATAACGGCAACGCTCTCCCCTTGAACGTAACTTCTTCTACAAAAGTTCTCGTTTTCGTTCCCTATGAAAACGAAAAAGCACAGATTGCAATGGCATGGAACCGCGCGAAGATCGCAGGTGTCATACCCAACGGTGCAACTATCGAGCTCGTTGAATATATGGGCACGATCGGCGAGACAGATACAAGCGGAATAAGCTCTGCGAACATCGTTATCGTAAACGCTGAAGTTTCTTCTGCGAGCTATATGAACGGCGCAAACTGGCGCTCAAAGGTTCCGATGGATATCGTTTCTGCGGCGGAATCCGCAGGCAAAACGACCGTCGTTATGTCGTCCGACAAGCCCTATGACGTTCAGTGCTACGACAACGCTGATGCGATCGTTGCGGTTTACGGTTGCAAGGGCTCTTCCGTTGACCCGACCGAGGCGTTGACGGGAAGCGTAACCTCTTCCGAGGCGGCGTACGGTCCGAACATAATCGCGGGTATGGAAGTAATGCTCGGCGTATTCGCCGCTCAGGGTAAGCTTCCGCTCGACATACCCACCTATAACGGCAGCTCTTACGGCTCGAATATCGAGTACGCAAAGGGAACGGGTATAACCTACGCGGCAAAACACGTTCATAACCTTACCCTCGTCGAAGAACGCGAAGCGGTCGGGCAGGAAGGTTATAACCGCGACTTCTACCTTTGCTCGGGCTGCGGAATGTGGTTTGAGGATTCTGCCGGAACGACTGTAATAAAAGATAAATTCTCCCTCGTTGAGGACGTAAGAACCGACGTTGAATTTGAAGTTGAAAGCACAAGCAATTTTTGGCTTACTCATTACAACACCCTCGCGAACGAAGGCGCGGGTACTGCGATTTCGACGTCCGGCTTTACGGGTGCCGCTTGGAACGACAGCTATGCTTTCGAACCCGTTTTGGGCACGAATGCATATAAGTTGGCTGCAATTTCCCGCGGTTACACAAACGGCGGCACGGGCTCTCTCCCTGCGCTTCCGAAGGGCGGCTTCGTCTATACCTTGAACAGAGGTAACAGCCCCTATAATTCTGACAACTGTGACGCTATGATAGCCGATGCACGACAGTGGGAAATCGGCGATATGTTCATCTTCAACGGTCTTGATCTTGCGGGTAAAACTGTTCCTACAACTACCTCGGGAACATCTTGGTACAGCTCGTCCTACGTCTGCACTGCGACCTACAGCAAGGTTTCTGTGAAGAGCTATGACGAAAACCTTACCTTCGTCTCCGCAAACCTTACGATAACCGACGATATCGCAGTCGGCTATAAAGTCAACAAAGCTATTTTTACAGAGCAAGGTTACTCCGATCCCTATGTAGTGTTCGAAATGAACGGAAACGAAACGACTGTTAGCAAATATGCGGAAGTTGTATCCGAAGATAAAACTTTCTATGTCTTCGATTTCGAAAACGTCGCACCTCATCAGATAAACGATGAAATAAAGGCAACTCTTTACGCTACAAAAGATGCTGAAGTATGCAAAGGCGAAACCTTTAAATACAGCGTTGCGTCTTATTGCTATAACACTCTTAAAGCGTATAGCGACGATAAGTATTCCGAATTGAGAACCCTCCTCGTTGACCTTCTCAACTATGGCGCCGCTTCCCAGAAATATATGAACTACAAGACGGGCGAACTTGTGAACTCGTCACTGACCGCAACCCAGAAATCGTGGGGAACAAGCGATGACAGAAATCTCACGACCGTTCAGGACGTCGATTATAAGACGGTTGACAATGCGACCGTTACTTGGGCTGCAGCAGGTCTTAACCTTAAGAAGTCTGTCGGCATGCGTTACCGCCTCAACGCCGAAAACTTTGACGGCTTGACTGTAAAAGTCGAAAGTGGGGAAGATGTCTGGACGATAACCTCCGATAAGTTCGAGTCCACCGACGGCGGATTCTACGTTTACTTCGATGGAATGAGCGTTGCGCAGATGAGCGAGTCCGTTTATCTCACGGTATATAATGGCAACACCGCTGTGAGCGACACGCTCCGTTACAGTATCGAATCCTATGCATACGCAAAACAGGATTACCCGAACGGAAATCTCGCCGATCTCGTAAAAGCGATGATCCGCTACGGCGATGCCGCGAAGGCATACGTCGAGGCGAATGCCGAACGACAGTAATTCTCGAAAAATCACACCCTTCGGACTATGCTCCGAAGGGTGCTTTTCTTTCTTTTTCGAATGCATAAAATGCACATAAAACATCGACAAAAAAACTCAAAAATAGGTGTTTTGTGGTTGACTTGCAATATCTTGTGTGATATAATTAACCGAATACATAAAAATGGTATTACTATGCAATTTTTCGGTTCGAATAAAACTCGAACTCGCATAATATAAATGCTTTGACAGAGTGGAAAATCGGGAGGTTTGTCTTGATGTATAAGAGTTTTTTCAAGAGATTGATAGATATCGTTCTTTCTTTCGTTGGTTTGATCGTATTGCTTCCCGTGTTTGTTGTTGTTACAATTGCCATTTATATCGACGATCCGGGTCCTACTGTTTTCAAGCAGGATCGTATCGGAAAGAATAAAAAGATTTTCAAGCTTCACAAATTCAGAAGCATGAAATTGAATACCCCCGATATCCCGACGCACCTTTTGACCGATCCCGATCAGTATATTACCCGTGTGGGGAAATTCATCCGAAAAGTCAGCTTGGATGAGCTTCCTCAGATTTACGATATTCTTATCGGAAATATGAGCATAATCGGTCCTCGCCCCGCGCTTTGGAATCAGGATGACCTTATTGCCGAACGAGATAAATACGGCGTAAACGACGCGCTTCCCGGTCTTACGGGCTGGGCGCAGATCAACGGGCGCGATGAGCTCGAAATTCCCGTGAAGGCGAAGCTTGACGGTGAATATGTTGCGAAACTTAACGCAGGCGGTCTTGAAGCTTTTAAAATGGACCTGACCTGCTTCTTCGGCACGATAAAAAGCGTGCTTGTATCCGATGGCGTTGTCGAAGGCGGCACCGGTAAGCTCAAAAAACAGAACGAAATCGCCTTGAACGAAGGCGAGGAGGCCCCCTCGATGAAACCCCAACGAATGATTCCCTTCAGCCCCCCTGATATCAGCGAACTCGAAATTGCCGAGGTCGCCGAAGCTCTCAGATCCGGTTGGATAACAACCGGCCCGAGAACAAAAAAACTCGAAAAGCTTATTGCCGATTGGGTAGGAACCGAAAAGTGCGTTTGCCTCAACTCCCAGACCGCCTGTGCCGAAATGGCGCTTCACGTTATGGGCATCGGCGAGGGCGACGAAGTTATAACTTGCGCGTATACCTACACGGCATCTGCATCGGTCATTGCTCACGTCGGAGCAAAGATCGTGTTGATCGATACGCAAAAAGACTCCTATGAGATGGATTATGACGCTCTTGAAGCTGCGATAACCGAAAACACAAAAGCGATCATCCCCGTAGACCTTGCAGGCATCCCTTGCGATTACGACAGAATTTTCGAAATCGTTGAACGTAAAAAGCATCTTTTCAATCCGAAAAACGAAATCCAGTCCGCCCTCGGCAGAGTTGCCGTTATGGCAGACACAGCGCATGCATTCGGCGCAAAGCGTAACGGCGAGATGATCGGCTCGGTTGCCGATTTCTCGAGCTTCAGCTTCCACGCGGTCAAGAACTTCACGACTGCAGAAGGCGGCGCGTTGACGTGGAAAACGATTCCCGGTATCAGCAACGACGATATTTACCATAAATTGCAGTTGCTCAGCTTGCACGGTCAGTCAAAAGACGCCCTCGCGAAGACGAAGCTCGGCGCTTGGGAATATGATATCATCGGCACGTACTATAAGTGCAATATGACCGACGTTGCGGCTGCTATCGGCTTGAAGCAGTTCGAACGTTATCCCGATATGCTCAAGCGCAGAAGGGAAATCATCGAGAAATATGATTCCGTGCTGAAACCTCTCGGAGTTTTGACTCCCGATCATTATACGGACGGTTTTGAATCCTCGGGGCACTTGTATTTGACTCGTATCCCCGGAATTACCGCTGAACAGCGAAACGAGATAATAATCAAGATGGCTGAACGCGGAATTGCGTGTAATGTACACTACAAGCCCCTTCCGATGCACACAGCATATAAAAATCTCGGATTCGACATCGCGAATTATCCGAACGCATACGCTCATTTCGTAAACGAGATCACGCTGCCGTTGCACACGGGTCTTACCGACGACGACGCCAGCTGCGTTGCGGAACAATACGCAGAGATCGTGAAATCTTACATAAAATAAGGCGGTTTTCTTAATGTATACTGTCTCAAAAGTGAAAATTCTTAATATCTCGAGTATGATGAAGGTTGCCGACATTCTTTACAAATGCGGCAAGGACATGTCGAAGAAGTACGACCTGCATCATTGGGATAATTCTCATTTCAAAAATTGGATCATCGTTTTCCTCTGCGCGTTGAAGAATAACATTTATCTCGTGTATAGAGACAAAACCCCCGTCGCAACGTTCCAGACGAAAAAGGTGAACGATTCTTACCTTTTCCAAAAGCTTGCAACCTCTCCCGAATTTGCAGGCGGCGGAATCGGAACGTTTTGCCTCGGTGAGATTGAACGCCTTGCAAAACTTGAAAATTGCAAGGAAGTTATATGCGAGGTCTACGATAAGAGCGAACACGCGAAGTCCTTTTACGAACACAAAGGATATACCGTTTACGGAGAAACCGACACCCTCAAATACAAAGAATTTAAGTTGAGAAAAGCACTTTAAGATGAAAAAAGTATTGATTATAGGCGCAAGCTTTTTGCAGGATTTTGTAATAAAAAAAGCAAGATCGATGGGATATGAGACCTTGGCGGTGGATGCGAATCCCGATGCTGTCGGATTCAAAAATGCGAATAAATACGCACCCATAAATATCATCGATGAAAAAGCTTGCCTTGAGTATGCAAAAAGCGAAAAGATTGACGGCGTTTTGACCGCCGCAACCGATTACGGCGTTTTGACCGCCGCATATATCGCTCAGGAAATGAATCTTCCGGGGCTGAATTACGAAGTCGCAAAACTGATAAAAAACAAATACAAGGTCCGCAAACGCTTGTTTGAGAATAACGTTGACGATACCGAACAGGCATACGAGGTGGACGAAAATACCGACGTTAACGCACTTGCGGAAAAGATCACTTTCCCTGTCATGGTAAAACCCTGTGACGGCTCGGGAAGCAGAGGCGCAAACAGAGTTGACTCGAAAGCTCAGCTTGAATCTGCGTGCAAGCTTGCTATGGATGCCTCTCTTACGCACCGCGCAGAGGTCGAGACGTTCATCATCGGCAAAGAATACGGCGCAGAATCTCTTGTCGTAAACGGTGAGGTTCACGTGCTTGGCATTATGCGCAAGTGGATGACCGAACCTCCTTACTATGCAGAGCTCGGCCACGCGATACCTACTGATCTTCCGTATGAGGTCGAGGAACGCGCAAAAGAATGCGTGAAAAACGCAATAAAAGCGCTCGGAATCAACTTCGGCTCGGTCAATATGGATATGCTTATCACGGCTGAGGGCAAGATACATATCATCGATATCGGCGCAAGAATGGGCGGCAATATGATTGGCCCCTGTGTCATTCCTTACGGTACGGGCGTTGATTATATGGCAAATATGCTGCGTAATGCGGTAGGCGATGAGGTCGATTTGACTCCCGACGCTCACGGCGCAGTCGCGACGAGATTGCTCGCTTTCGGGGACGGAATCGTGAAGCAGTTACCCGATTTCGATGCACTTGAGAAGAAATACGGAGTGGAAATCTATCACCACCTGCAGATCGGCGATAAGGTTAACGAATACCACACCAACCTTGACGGCTGCGGTTATATCGTTGCAAGAGCCGAAAAAATTGAAGACGCAATCAATAATGCCGAAACTGTACTGCAGATAATCAGAGAATCTATATTTTAAAAACGGGGCGATTACAAATGAGCCAGATTAATAGAGACAATATGACTACCGTAGAAGAACTTTATGAAAACGGAAAACATAACGAGGGTTACAAAGGAATTTACCAGCTTGTCATAAAAAGAATTATCGACATAATCCTTTGCTTGATTATTCTTCCTCTCGTTTTGCTTGTCACCATCCCGATTGCCGTTATAATAAAGGTTGAAGACGGCGGTCCCGTGTTCTATAAGTCTCGCCGCCTCGGAACGGGATTCAAAGAATTCAATATGCTCAAATTCCGTTCAATGCGTGTTAACGCTCCCGACCTTCGTAACGCAGACGGAAGTACGTTCAACTCCAAAAACGACCCCCGCGTTACCCGTATCGGCCGCTTCATCCGCGAAACCAGCTTGGACGAACTCCCTCAGTTTTTCAACGTTCTTTTCGGAGATATGAGCTTGGTCGGCCCCCGCGCGGGCGACGTCGAGTCGAAGGATACATACGAGGAAGACGAAAAGGACAAGCTTCTCGTCCGCCCCGGAATTACGGGCTACACTCAGGCATATTACCGTAATAACCTCGGCGTAAGAGAAAAACGTTTGTATGATGCGTGGTACGCGCATAACGTATCGATGTGGCTTGATATAAAAATCCTTTTCAAAACCGTTTTGACTGTTTTAAAACGCGAGAACGTTTATACAAACGACAATCAATAAACCGTATAAGCAATAAAAACATTTATTCTCGACTCAGATAAGGAGCAACAGAATATGGCGGTAAGTAAGAAACTCAAACAAATGTATTTTAGCTTTTTTGAAAAGCCGGAAATACTTGCAGCTAACGCAATATCGAGACTTCAAGAAAGAAGAGCATTAAAGCGTAATATAGATGAGAATTTCAAGCTTACAAAAGAGCAAGAAAAGCAAATCAAAGATTTTTGGAAACCGTATTGCCGAGTTTCGACAAAATGGGCTCAATATTATGTTGCCCAAAACGGAAATTTTGACCCGAGATATATTCCCAATGATCTGTATTACACCAAGATAGACCAGCATTTTAACAGCAGAAAATTGGGATATGGATTTAACGATAAGAACTATTACTCTAAAATTTTTGCCGGAATCAAACAGCCGGAGGTTGTTGTTCGTAAAATCAACGGCTTGGTTTTCGACGAACTATACAACCAGATATCTGTGGAAGAAGCAAAAAAACGTATTCTCCAAAACGAAGAGGTTATCTGCAAGCCCTCCCAAGAAACAGGATCCGGGCGCGGAATAATGTTTTTTGATAAAGAAAACGTTGAATTGATAAACAAGTTTTTATCTGATCCGAGCTACGATGATTATGTTGTTCAAAAGCTTATCGAGCAAAATCCCGAATTGGATAGAGTTCACAAAGGATCGATCAATTGCATAAGAATTGCTTCTCTTCTCCTCGACGACGGCGTACATATTTTGTCCGCTGTTCTTAGAATGGGTTTTGGCAATAGCAAGGTTGATAATGCAACCTCGAAGGATAATGCCGGATATGACGGCATGTCTTGCGGAATTGACGAAAATGGGTGCCTGAAAAAGTATGCGCACGGTTACAATAAAGGAATATCCTGCGAGAAGCATCCTGACGGATTGGTTTTTGAGGGTTTTAAACTCCCTTCGTTTGATAAGGCAGTCGAATTAGTAAAGACAGCACATCCGATAATCGGTCATTTTAGATTAGTATCGTGGGATATAGCGATCGATAAGTACGGTGATCCTGTGTTGATTGAAGCTAATATGCGAAAAGGCGGTATAAATTTCCATCAGTTCAACAATGGTCCCATGTTTGGAGATTTGACTGAACGTGTATTAAATGAGATTTACAAATAGGTGAATAGCATGTCTAAAATTTTGTTTGTCACAAATACAGCAAATAAAATCGGTTCTTTTTCTATAGCAAGTATTAACGCTGCTCACAAGATGGAGTTTGAGTTCTATATGGCGGCATTTTGGAATTCAAAAAGAGCAGATTTGGATACCCTTGAGAAAGAGTTTGACGTAAAAATTTGCCACGTGGATATGATGCGTTCTCCTTATTCGTTACGCAATTTCAAAGCACTCAAACAGCTTGTGAAGATTATACGGGACGAAAAAATAGATTATATCCATTGCAATACCCCGACGGGCGGAATACTCGGTCGTCTCGCAGGCAAAAAGTGCAATGTAAAAAAAGTTATATATCAGGTTCACGGCTTCCATTTTTACAAAGGCGCACCAAAGAAAAACTGGTTGCTCTATTACCCGATTGAAAAGCTTCTCGCACGCTGGACCGATGCGCTCATCACGATCAATCAGGAAGACTACGAGCTCGCAAAGTCAAAATTAAAATTGCGCAATGACGGCAAGGTGTATTACGTTCCCGGTGTAGGTATCGATACAACTCAGTTCGAACAGCAAGCCCAAACACGTGCGGAAAAACGCAAGGAACTTAATATTCCGACCGATGCTTTCGTGTTGATTTCCGTTGGCGAATTGAATGCGAATAAAAATAACAAAGTTGTAATTTCTGCGTTGGAAAAACTAAATCGAAAAGACGTTCACTATGTTTTGTGCGGCATCGGCGATTTGGAAAACGATCTCAGAACTCAGGCGGCGGCTGCGGGCTTGACTGATAATGTGCATTTCCTCGGTTACAGAACCGACGTGAAAGAATTGTACGGGATGGCGGATTGCTTCGTAATGCCGTCTTTCAGAGAAGGTCTTTCAAGATCAATTATGGAAGCGATGTCGAGTGGATTGCCGTGTATCGTTAGTAAGATTCGCGGCAACGTCGATTTGATTGACGAAAACGAGGGCGGTTTCCTCTGTGATCCGACCGATTCCGACCGCTGGTGCGAATGCCTGAAAACTGTTTGTGAAAACGAATCCTTCAGAGATTCTGCACGCATTCATAATAAAGAAAAAATCAAAAAATTCGACAGCGATTCCGTACAGAACGAATTGGTGAAGATATATCGTACTTTATAAATCGAGGTGAAATTTATGCCTAACGTTGTTTTGATAAGATCAAATCCCGTACGTCCTTATCCGAGATTGGAAAAAATGGCAAATTGTCTTGCGAAAAACGGATATGGCGTAACCGTTTTGGCGTGGGATAGGGATGCCGATTATTCTCCGAAGGAAGAAGAGCTGAAATTAAAGGATACGACGGTTAAGATCGTTCGCATCGGTCTGAAAGGTCAGTTCTCCGGCGGATTCAGAACGAACCTCAAGGGACTTATTGGGTTCCAAAGATTCATTTACGGCTGGCTTAAAGAACATAAAGAAGAATACGATATAATTCACGCGTACGATTTTGATACGGGTTATACCGCATTAAAATGCGCGAAGAAATTCAAGAAAAAATTCGTATACGATATTCCCGATTACTATGTCGAGTCTCATGCTTTAAGCGGAACGGCAATCGGCAACGTCGTGGAACGTCTTGAAAATTCAGTTATAAATAAAGCCGACGCGGTTATTATCTGCACTGAAGAACGAAAAAAGCAGATTGCCAAAACAAACCCGAAAAAGCTGTATGTTATACATAATACGCCTGACGTTGACGTGAAAGAGAATGAAAACCCTCCCGAAACGAGTGGGCGCTTGAAACTCGTTTATGTTGGTATTTTGGGAAGAAAACGTTTTGTGGATAAAATTGCCGAAGTCGTTGCATCAAGAAAAGATTGCGAGTTTCATATCGGTGGCTTTGGTGCAGGTATGGAACCCTATTTCGAAGAAATGGCGTCAAAATACGATAATATATTCTTCTACGGAAGAATCCCCTATGATGAAACGCTCGAGCTTGAACGTAAGTGTGACGTAATGTGCGCGATCTACGATCCGTCCGTGCCGAACCATTATTACGCGGCACCGAATAAGTTCTATGAGGCGCTCTCACTCGGGAAACCACTTATTATGGCACGAAACACGGGCATGGCATCCGTTGTTGAAGAAAACGGAATCGGAGAAGTTATCGATTATAACGTCGAGTCGTTTAATAACGCGATCGATAAATTTATCGCAAACCGCGATTCTCAGAATAAGATTGCAGCAAAATCATTTGAGCTTTATAAATCAAGTTACTCGTGGAAACAAATGGAAGAAAGAATTCATTCGATATATACGAATATATAGCGTCGATATGAAAGGAAACTTATTGTAATGAGAATTCTTTATGTGGTAAGCAGGCCGTTGGAAATAAATTCCTCGGCAAGCTTGAGAAATATAAATACAATTAACGGATTGTGTGATCTCGGGAACGAAGTTACGGTGGTCACCGGTTATCCCGATAAAAACCATCCCCAGTATTCCTCGATACGTATGCATGATTCCGTTAAATTGATCCACTCTGCTCCGAATATGGAAAAAAGTGTGTCTGCAAAGTTCTCGAAAAATCCTGTTTTGAAGCTCATAAAGAAATATATCTATAAGTTTTATTCGAAACATAACGTTTACGATTCCTGGAAATATGTCGTTCAGGATAAGGTATGGGAAGAACTGTCGGGCGATAATTTTGACGTTTTGATTTCTTCCGCCGACCCGAAATCCTCTCACCTTGCGGCTGAACGCTTTGCAGAAAAATATAAACTTCCGTGGATTCAAATTTGGGGAGACCCCTTCACGGGAGATATAACCAACAAAAACGGCAAAAAAGAAGAACTCAGAAAAGCGGAAGAATTGAGATTCCTCGAAAAGGCGACGAAGGCGGTTTATCTTTCGGAATTGACTGCGCTGGAAATGCAGGAAAAATATCCGCAGTGTTCCGAAAAGATTTCTTTCATGCCCCGTCCTTATATTAACGAGAATATCAGTGAGCCGAGAGATTTCATTGGCGAAAAACTCACTCTTGCTTATTGCGGCGATTATAACAGCGCGGTCAGAAATATAAAACCTCTCTATGACGCCGTTAGTGAAACAGGAGACGGGTTGACTATTTGCGGTAATAGTGATATTGTATTGCAGAGCACTTCCGAAATTAACGTTTTGGGAAGAGTTGATGCAGGAAAGGTTGCTCAAATTGAGTCCGAAGCAGATGTTTTGATCCATTTGAGTAACTTGAACGGAACGCAGATCCCCGGTAAAATATATAACTATTCCGCAACAAACAAGCCGATCATTTTCATTCTTGACGGCGAGTCCGAGAAGATAAAATCCTGCTTCGGAAAATATAATCGATATCTTTTCTGCAAAAATACAGAAAATGATATCATAAACGCCTTGAATATCATTCGCGCGGGTGATTATCCCTGCGAATTGAAGCCCGTTGCGGATTTTTCCTATAGTAACGTACTTAAAAAACTTTTGGAATTATAATTTTCAAATTTAATCCAAACGAGTAATTATCAAATTTGAACCCGCATCCGCAGTATGAAAAAACTGCAGCCGAGGGTTGAAAGGTATGCTATGCTGAATAAAAATAGCGGCGGTTTGCTTGCGCAACCCAATCGTCCTAAGCATAAAAGTAACGAAAAATTAAACTCAATACTTTTAGGTTTGTTTTTGTCATCGACGTTGATTACAAAAATCATCACAACGTTCGTTGCTTTAGAAAATACGATCGTTATTGTGATCGGTTTGTTGTTATTGATATCGTTCTTAAACAACAGAAGCTTCCACCTGTCGGGATTATTTTTGACGATAACCGCCTTGGTAGCGGTCGTTATGATTTTTTCGGTGATTTCGAACGCAGACGGCAGCAGCACGATTGTTAATTATTTGCTTAACTTCTTCCTTTTCGGTGCGGCGGGCTTCCTGCTGTATTCGGATAACGCAGAACCGAAAACCATATATCATACTATTGTAACTGTATTTTTGTTTTTCACATTTCTTACTGTATTCAAATATATACCCGAGGCGTTAGAGGGTTATTACGTGGAATATTCTATGGACGTCAGCTATGCGATGCTCATAGGCGTTTCCGCGGTAATATTCGTTTGGGAATCCTCGAAGACATCATTTAAGATTCTTATATCGCTGGCAACTGCTGTTTCGATGTATTATTTGCTATTTTTGAGTGATTGCCGCGGTGCCGTAGCGGCGATAGCGTTTTTAGTGGCCGTTAAATTCTTTTCTGTGGCAAAACACAAGATATTATGGGCGTTGTTGTTTGTATCCGTGGGCTTGTTTGTTTTGTTTGGATGGGATTCGATTCTCGAATGGATAGTCGGACGTGATACGGAAATGCGTTGGCTCATAAGATTCCAGCGCGGTTCCTCTGATATAAGCAGCGGCAGAACCTATCTGTATGCAAAAGCGATTCAATTAATAAAAAGCAATCCTTTTTCGGGTAACGGCGTAGCCGCCTTCGAGAGCATGCAAAACAACCAGTATACGCACAACCTGTTTTTGCAGTTTATGGTTGAATACGGCGTCATATTCGGTCTTGCTCTCTCGGTTTATATCGTCGTCAGTATCGTTCGTTGCTTGAAGAGTGACAAGACAAGTATGTTTGATATGTTCTTGGTGTGCCAATTCATACCGCGCCTTTTGATATCAAGCGTTTATTGGTCAAATCCGTTCTTCTGGCTTTTCCTCTATAAAAAGTTGAAGACAAGAAAGAAAAAGAGCGACAAAAAGAGTTGATTGTTATGAAAAAATTCTTTAAGAGCATATTTCGAAACACATTCTTTCGTTCAATAGCCACTTTGATGTCGGGAACGCTCGTTGCTCAGGTGATTTCTTTCCTGATCTCACCGTTGATGACGAGAATCTATACGGAAGAGCAGATCGGCGAATATACGCTGATACTCACTGCGGTGACTATGTTCGGCGCGGTGATCTGCGGACGGTATGATATGTCGATCGTCAGCGAAGAAAACGACAAAGACGTGTTCGCAATCATAAAGCTTTCTTTTGTGATTTCCGTAGTTTTGAGTCTTGTCGCTGCGGTCGGGTATGCGATTTACTTCTTCGTTTCCGACAGCTTGGAAATGTCACCGTTCGGTTCTTTTGCTTGGATCTTCGCGTTCCTGCTTTTGTCGGGCGTCGGACATATATTACAGTCCTATAACAACCGCGACCGTGAGTATAGGCTCATGGCATCGGTCCAGGTCACGAAAGAAGTCGCAAAAGCCACGACCTTGGCGGGATTTGGATTCCTTGGAATGGGTACGCTCGGTCTGTTGATTTCTTATTTGGTGAGTTCCTTCGCAGGAATCGGACGTCAGGCAAAACGCTTGATGGCAAATCTCTCGTCGATACTTTCCGCACCCCGATCAGAAGTTATTTCAGTTGCGAAAAAGCATCGCAGACAACCTTTGTATTCCGTTCCCGCAAGCTTCGCAAACAGCTTTGCCTATTCGGTCATAAACATTTTCGTTAACGGATTGTTTGGCACTGCGGTTTTGGCGCACTACTCGATGTCGTATAGAATGTTGGGTATCCCGCTGAGCTTGATAAGCGGTACGACGTCAAAAGCGTATTACGAAAAAGCAGCAAGAGAATATAACCAGACGGGCAAATTCAACCGTACGTTCATTCAAACGAGCTCGTTCCTGTTGGCAATAGCCGTTCCTATGATACTGTTGCTGATGCTTCTAGCGCCTTGGGCGTTCGAGCTGTTTTTCGGCGAGGGCTGGGGCAAATCGGGTGAATATGTACGCTATTTGGCTCCGATGTTCGGTATTCGCCTTGTTGTGTCAGCGTTGACCCCGACGATGATAATATGCAACAAACAACGCAATGAGCTTATTATTCAGGCACTGTTCATAGTTTCAACCGTTATAGCGTATCTGATCGGCAGATACACCGATTCAATGAGCGTGTTTATGATCGCCATATCGGTATTATTTTCGGTAGTATATGTTATGTTTTACATATATATGTATAAATTAAGTTTAAGGAGAACAAAAAATGATTAACGTAATTGGTCTTGGCTACATCGGACTTCCCACAGCACTCATGATGGCTGCGCACGGCGTAGAAGTAATCGGTACCGACTATAACAAGGAGCTTGTTGCAACTCTTAACGCAGGCAAGACGACCTTCAAGGAAGACGGTCTTGATGAGCTTTTCGCAGATGCAGTCAGCAAGGGCATCAAATTTTCCACAGAATATCAGGTAACGGATACTTATATCGTTTCCGTACCTACCCCTTACGACAAATTCAGCAAGAAGGTTGACGCTTGTTACGTTGTTTCTGCGGTCAAGAGCGTTATGGCAGTTTGCCCGAAGGGCGCAACCGTTGTTATCGAATCCACCGTTTCTCCCGGCACTATCGATAAATACGTCCGTCCCGCAATCGAAGAAAACGGCTTCGTAATCGGCAAGGACATCAACCTCGTTCACGCTCCCGAACGTATCATCCCCGGCAACATGGTATATGAATTGTTGCACAACAACCGTACCATCGGTGCAGATTGCCCCGAAATCGGCGAAAAGATAAAAGCACTCTACGCTTCGTTCTGCAAGGGCGAGATCGTCGTTACCGACATCCGTACTGCAGAAATGACGAAGGTCGTTGAAAATACTTTCCGTGCGGTTAATATTGCGTTCGCAAACGAGCTTGCAAAGATCTGCCGTCACGACAATATGGACGTGTATGAGATCATCAAGATATGCAATATGCACCCTCGTGTAAATATTCTCCAGCCCGGTCCCGGCGTCGGCGGCCACTGCATTTCTGTTGACCCCTGGTTCCTTGTTGGTGACTATCCCAGTCTCGCAAAGGTTATCGATGAATCTATGAAGACGAACGACGGCATGCCCGATTTCGTCCTCAACAGAATCTATGAGATAATGCAGGAAAACAACATCACCGATATCAGCAGAGTCGGTTTGTACGGTCTTTCCTACAAAGAAAACGTTGACGACCCGAGAGAATCGCCGACGATTCAGCTTCTCGAGAGCCAGGCAAGACATCTTGCGGCTCCCATCAAGTCCTACGATCCTTATTTTGCAAACGATATCGTTCCCAATCAGTATCACGACTTTGACAAGTTCCTTGAGGATACCGACCTCGTTGTAATTATGGTAAATCATAACCAGATCAAAGAAAATATGGACAAGCTCAGCGGTAAGATCGTGTTCGATACCCGCAAGTGCTGTGATTTGCCCGGTACCTACAGACTCTAAAAAATGAAAGGTAATTCCGAGATGAAAACAGTAATGCTCGTCTTTGGTACACGTCCCGAAGCAATTAAGATGTGTCCCCTTGTAAATGAGTTGAAATCAAGAGAAGGCATAAAAACCGTCGTGTGCGTAACCGGTCAGCATCGCCAGATGCTTGATATGGTTCTCGATACGTTTAACGTCGTTCCCGATTATGACCTTTCGATCATGAAATCCGGTCAGACCTTGTTCGATATCACGACGAATATTTTGAACAAAATCGGCGAAGTCCTTGACGAAGTAAAACCCGACGTAGTCCTCGTCCACGGCGACACTTCCACCACGTTCGTAACCGCACTCGCTTGCTTCTACAAGCAGATCGCGGTCGGCCACGTCGAAGCGGGCTTGCGTACTTATAATATCTACAGCCCCTATCCCGAGGAATTCAACCGTCAGGCGGTCGGCATCGTTTCGAAATACAACTTCGCTCCGACAGAGATGTCAAAGGGCAACCTTCTCCGCGAGGGCAAGAACCCCGATTCTATCTACGTTACGGGTAACACCGCGATCGACGCGTTAAAGACCACCGTGCGTGAGGATTACGTCCATCCCGAGCTCGAATGGGCAAAGGACAGCCGTTTGATCATGATTACGGCTCATCGCCGCGAAAATCTCGGTGAACCGATGCGTAACATGTTCCGCGCAATCCGCAGAGTTATGGACGAGCATCCTGACGTAAAAGCGATATATCCGATCCATATGAACCCCGTTGTTCGCCAGGCGGCTGACGCGGAATTGGGCGGCTGTGACAGAATCCGCATCATCGAACCCCTTGAGGTTTTGGATTTCCACAACTTCCTCTCGCGTAGCTTTATGATCTTGACGGATAGCGGCGGAATTCAGGAAGAAGCTCCGTCTCTCGGAAAGCCCGTTCTCGTTATGCGTGATACGACCGAACGTCCTGAGGGCATCGCTGCAGGAACGCTCAAGCTGGTCGGCACGGACGAAGACGTTATTTATGAGAACTTCAAGCTCCTTCTCGAGGATGAAACTGCATATAACGCAATGGCAAAAGCAAGCAACCCCTACGGTGACGGTTTTGCATGTAAGCGTATCGCAGATATTCTCGAAAACGGAAAAACCGATATCTAATCCGATATATAAAAGAGAGCAAGTGTTATCGCTTGCTCTCTCTTTTTATTAACAAAAAGTAAAAACAATGTATCAAAAACAAGATTCGATTGACTTGAAATTCCCGATGTGCTAGACTTTTCTTCGTTGTAATTAAGTTGGAAAAGAGTTATCATGAAAAGAATTTCAAAGTGGTTTTACAACTTTATAATTTGGTTTTTGAATATCATTTACCCAAAGTATGAGTTTGTTGGAATGGAGAATCTTCCGGATGAGCCGATGATTTTCGTCGGTAACCATGCACAGATTCACGGTCCCGTGTCAAGCGAATTACGCTTTCCGCTGATGGCGAGAACGTGGTGCGCGGGCGAGATGCTCTCTTTTACGAGAGTTTCAAACTACGCCTATGAGGATTTCTGGTCGGAAAAGCCGAAGAGCGTAAGATGGCTTTACAAAATCGCATCCTACCTCATTGCACCGATCTCCGTCGCGCTTTTCAATAACGCAAAGGTTATCCCCGTCTACCACGATGCGAAAATAATCTCGACATTCAAAACGACGCTCACAAAACTTTCCGAGGGCGAGAATATAATCATCTTTCCCGAATATAAATCTCCGCATAATAATATAATCAATGATTTCCGCGAACGCTTTGTCGATATCGCAAAAATGTATCACAATCGCTTCGGAAAAGAGCTTTCGTTCGTTCCGATGTACGTAGCGCCGAAGCTGAGGAAAATTTACTTCGGAACGCCCGTGGCATTTTCTCCCGAGAATCCGATCGAGCAGGAACGTAAAAGAATATGCGCTCACCTTATGAACGAAATTACCGCGACAGCGCGTTCGCTTCCGCCTCACACCGTCGTGCCCTACAAAAACGTACCGAAAAAGAATTTTCCAAAAAACAAATGAACGCAAAAAACGCCCGATTTCTCGGGCGTTTTGACTTTTCAGTTATCGCAATCCGCGAGACATCTGACGATGCATGCGGTACTGCCGAGAATAAGCGCAAGGAAGAAGAGCAGAAGTCCCGAAAGTATCGCGCTGATAGCACTGCCCGCAACGAGACCAACACCGAGAATGACGACCGCGAAAAGCGCCGCACCGAGAATACCTACGATCGCCGCACTCAATCCCGAGCACAAGCAACCGCAGCCTTCTCTGCCGCGGCTGATGGCGACCGCAACCGCAAGAACCGCGAGATAAACGACTGCAATTCCGAGCACAACCCAGAGAAAAGCGTCGCTGATAACAATCACACCCGTGATCTGAAGAAAAGCGGCAACAATGCCGATGATAAGACTGCCGATGACGGCAAAAAGAGTGCAGTTGCATTTGCAATTACAGTTGAACATATCCTTTTTCACCTCCACTGCCAATATATGCGGCAGCGGAAGCTGGCGTGAAAGGGAAGTCAGTCAGACCTGCCCGTAAGATGCCCCTCGTCGGTAAGATCGGGATAACCCATTTGTCTCAACGCCTCGTATGCAACAATCGCAACCGCGTTCGAGAGATTGAGCGAACGTACGAATCCCCTCATAGGAATGCGAATACAACGCTCGTAATTTGCTTCAAGCAACGGCTCGGGCAACCCGTGGCTTTCCTTTCCGAAAACGAAGTACACGTCCTTGTCGGTAGGATAATCAACCTCGGAATGACACTTTTGACCTTTCGTCGAGCAGAAATAAAATTCGCCCTCGTTTTTCGAAATAAAGTCATCCCAGCTTTGATATCTCGAAACGGTAAGATATTGCCAGTAATCAAGCCCTGCGCGCCTTATCGTGCGGTCGGAAAGCTCGAACCCAAGCGGTTCGATAAGATGTAAGTGACAGCCCGTAACCGCGCAGGTACGCGAGATGTTTCCCGTGTTCTGCGGAATCTCGGGCTCGTAGAGAACGATGTGTATCAT
>JAZRRU010000038.1:0-18464 GCA_045651025.1 Eubacteriales bacterium | reverse complement strand
GCCTGCGAGGAAGTTAAGACCGTCGCCGTTATCCTCATCAAAAGGTATCTGGGGCGAGTTAGCGTCGTATTTACCTGCACGGCAGATAGTCTCGAAAATTATCGGCGAGCCGTCCTGAACAAACTGACCGAGCGAATGAAGGTCGCTGCTGTAGGTTACGGAAGCGGGGAAAATACCTTTTTTCTGCTTGCCCTCGCTCTCGCCGAACAACTGCTTGAACCATTCACCCATAAAGCGGAAATCGGGATCGTAGCTTACAAGAAGCTCGTTTGTTCTGCCGTTTTTGAGCATTATGTTTCTGACCATAGCGTACTGATACGCGGGGTTGTTCATACCCGAGGAGATAATCTCTTCCCTCTCGTCGACCGCTCCCTGAAGAAGCGCATCCGTATCAACGCCCGAAACCGCTATCGGAAGCAATCCAACCGCGGTGAGCACCGAATATCTTCCGCCCACGTCATCGGGCACAACGAAGCACTCGTATCCTTCCTTTTTCGCAAGAGCCAGAAGAGCGCCCTTGTGCGCATCGGTAGTTGCCACGATTCTCTTCGCTGTTTCTTCCTTGCCGTAACGTTTTTCCATATATTCGCGGATAAGACGGAAGGCAACCGAGCTTTCCGTCGTCGTTCCCGACTTGCTGATAACGTTAACGCTGACGCGCTTACCCTCGCAGAGCGAAAGAACCGCGTTGAGCTCACCTCCCGCAAAAGAGTTGCCGAGGAAGTAGACGCAGGGATCGCCCGTGTTCAGCTGGTTATGATAAGCGGTTTTCAAATATTCGATAACCGCGCGCGCGCCGAGATAAGAGCCGCCAATACCGACGACGATAAGAACGTCGCTCGTCTCGCGGATTCTTTTTGCACATTCTTTTATTTTTTGGTGTTCTTCGCTTTCGGGGCGTATGCCGATATCGCGCCATCCGATAAAATCGTTACCTGCTCCCGTACCTTCCCAAAGCGCGGTATGCGCTTTCTCAAGGCGTTCGTCAAAAGCGGCAAAATCGGATTCCGAAACGCTCAATGCCTGCTTATATCTGAAGTTGACCATATCAATATCCACCTTTTTATTTTTAGGTATTTATTTCATCTCTCCAAGATAGATCGCGTTGTTTTTGCCAAGAAAATATTGTTTTATGATATTACGCATATCCACGGGATAAAGCTCCTCGTGGCGTATGTTGTCGATGTTGAGCCATTTTGTACCGACTTGGTTCACGTCGTAGGAAAGCTTCGTGTCGTCGATATCACTTACGATATCGCAAATGAACATAAATTCGATTCGATGCGTTTCTTCATCAAAGCCCTCTCGGATAAAAAGGAGACTTTTCGGTTCAACGGTATATCCCGTTTCTTCCTGCACCTCGCGCTTGAGCGCATCGATCATAAGCTCATCGGGATGCTGTTTTCCGCCGGGAAGAGTGTAATAGGTCTTGCCGTCCTCGGAACGCATTTCAACCGTGAGCAAACGAGTTCCTTTAATTATTATTGCTTTGATCGAGTTCCTGATTGTCATGGGTATTCTCCTGTATTGTACTGTCGCCTTTCAGAGAAACGGTAACAGAAAATTTCTTTTCGGTCACATTGTAGTGCAGAACCACAAGTTTGTCGTTATAAGAAGCCGAGCGCGGGTACAAATTGCTTCCGAATTTGATGCCGCAATCGTTTTCCAGCTTTGAAACGTACTCGTCGATCTGCCCGCTCGTAACGTCGGAGTAATAAGCCGCCGTGAAGTTATCCGAGCTTTCGAGAGATGTATACTCACCCGAAAAAGCAGGTATTCCTTCCGTCAACCCCTTTCCCCAGTCTCCGTTGGGAGCGTTGCCGCCCATGCATGCAATGACGATAAACACAACAATCGCAAGCACCAGCGCGGCAATACCGACAGAAAGCGCGACGTTCGTTTTCACAAACTCAACTGTTTTTGTTTTCGTTGTTTTTATGAATTCAAGTATTTCGGTTTTCATCGTTTTTTATCCTGATACCATCTTGCGATGAACAGCGTTGCCGCACCTGCAAGTGCAACGAACACAACCACGATTACGACCATCATTTTTGACGAATCGTTCTCTTCGTCGTTCGGCTCGATGTCATCAACAACTTCGGTATAAACAAATTCAACTTCGATCTTGTGATTCGAGGAAACGTTTTCGAGCTTATATTCAAACTTATCGCGGCCGCTCGCACCGTCAATGGCAATACCGTCGAGATAAACCTTGTCTATCTTATATCCGTTCTGCGCGGTTATACGGTAGATCGCGCTTCCGCCAAGTTCGACCTTCTTTTCTCCCGAGGGATTTATCATACCGCCGTGCTTGGTTACGATCGATTTGATGGAAAATACCGCAAAATCACTCTTCGCAATAACGAGCACGCCGTCTTTCTCGCCGTAGACGAAGCGTCCGCCCATTCCGTTTTCATCAACAGAAAGAGCATCCTTTGCAGTGTCTTTCGTATAGAAAACGCCTTTTGCGCTGTCGTAAAGATACATGCCGACTTTGCTGCCGAGGAAATCCTCACCGAGATTGTACGACACAGTCGTTCCCTCGGGGAGCTTCGCGTCAACGCTGATGCTGAAGATCTTGTGCAAAACGTCGGCCTTGCCGATGGATTTGACAGATGCTTCTACGCTGTTATAGAGCGCGCCTGCGTTGAGAGCAAGAACGCTGATTCTTACGTGGTCACCCTCGACGCCCGTTTTTCCGCCGTACGGAACGAAGAGCGTTCCGTGCTCGGTGCGGAATTCGACGAATTTATCACCGCTCAAGGTTTCGATCTTGTCGAAAATATCCTTTGCGACAGCTTTATCACCCGAGATGTCAACGACAACGGGGTTCGCAAACCAGTCGATATCATCTGCTTTTACGACTTCAAAATCAATCTGCTCTTCCACGAGCTTGAAGCGTATCTGCACCGACAAGTCTTTGGTTATGTTCGTGATCGTATAAGCATTTTCGACAACCTCGACGTTTTCGCTTCCGATACGGAAGTAATCGAGCTCATATCCCTCATCGGGGGTTACCGCAAACGCGAGGTCTCCGTCGATTTTCACAGAAACGTGGGTTCGCGTGTTGCCGAGAATCGTGCTGTTACCCGCGGTAACCGTACCGCCTGCACCAACGAAAACGTTGACCTTGCAATTCTGTTTTTCGGGTTCGTTCGCCGCAGGGCGCATAACGGCTTTTACCGTTGCGGCTCTGTCTGCGAAGAAATAATAAACGCCGTCTTTTTCTGCGTTGCGCGGTTCGGAAATGACGATATCCGCGAGTTCATATCCCTCGCCGGGAATTATCTTGAAAGAATAACGCGCTCCTTTTTCAAGGAAACGGTCTTCCCCGCGCGAAGCTCCGATATCGTTATGTACGATAGAATCAACTTCCTGCTCGAAGCTGTATTTACCGGGTCCGACGAGAATGAACGTCACAGGAACAACGCCGTAAAAATAGCGAAGCGTAGTTTCAGACTGAATAACGAAATCATAGGAGTTAGAAGTGAGATTTACGGTTTCCGAGCCGTACTGGAGCGTCATTTTTTCAGGGTCGAATCCCGAGTCGGATTTGAATCGTATTTTGATCTGATCGCCGGTCATGAACTGGTAGTCCGAGCCGACTTCTTTTCCGTTTGCAAAAACCGTATACGATGCGTCACCGGCAACTTTTTCAACGGTGAGCTTGACGGGAACGGGAACCTTTTTCAAGGTTATTTTCAAAGTATATTCCGAGCCGGGCTTGAGGTCATAAAAGGTGTTTGCGAACGTTCCGTTCGAGCTCGGGAGTCTGTGGTCGTTAAAATAAACGCCTTCAACCTCATAACCAACTTTTGCGGAAACCTCGATAGCAACAGACGGTAATGCACCGGAGTATTTGCTGTCGGAGATCAAAATTCCGTCAAACTTAATATTTGCGTTTTCTGCTCCGCCGTCAACGGTAACGTTAACGACGTACGAGCTCGGAACAGAGGGCTCCTCGCTTTCATCCGCAGAAGGATCATCAGAGGGCTCGGTCGAGGGGTCTTCCGAGGGCTCGGTCGAAGGGTCTTCCGAGGGTTCGCTCGAAGGGTCTTCCGAGGGCTCGGTCGAGGGGTCTTCCGAGGGTTCGGTCGAGGGCTCTTGCGAAGGTTCGGTCGAAGGGTCTTCCGAGGGTTCGGTCGAGGGCTCTTGCGAAGGTTCGGTCGAGGGCTCCTCCGAAGTGGTCTCCGAGGGCTTGGTCTCAATCTGCACGTTATCAGCCGAAGCGTCGTCGCTTTCTTCTGCAACGGCAAAGGTCGCAAACGGTGTCATCATCAAAAGAACCGAAAGCAACAAAGCAATTAATTTGAACGTAGTTTTCATAAATCCTCCGCAAAAAATAGTGATACTGCGATTGACAAGTGTTTATCAATCTGTTATACTTCTTCAAGAATACATTATAAATGATATTTCAAAATAATGCAAGAGTTAGAGAAAAACTGTATGAATTTTTTTACGAAAGGATAATAAATTATGGCAGAGAAAAAGTTCGTTGAGGAAATCACTCCCATGGAAGAGGATTTCGCTCAATGGTATACAGATATCGTTAAAAAAGCCGAGCTTATCGAGTACACCTCGGTAAAGGGCTGTCTCGTTATACGTCCCTATGCTTATGCTATCTGGGAAAACATCCAGAAGATTCTCGATTCCGCGTTCAAAGCAACCGGACACGAAAACGTTTGCATGCCTATGTTCATCCCCGAAAGTCTCCTCCAGAAGGAAAAGGACCACGTTGAGGGATTCGCGCCTGAGGTTGCATGGGTTACCCACGGCGGAAGCGAAAAGCTTGAGGACCGACTCTGCGTACGTCCGACGAGTGAAACGCTTTTCTGCGAGCACTACTCGAACATAATCCATTCCTACCGTGATCTTCCCAAGCTTTACAATCAGTGGGTCAGCGTCGTCAGATGGGAAAAGACGACCCGTCCCTTCCTCCGTACCCGTGAATTCCTCTGGCAGGAGGGTCACACCATCCACGCCACCGCGGAGGAAGCTATCGTCGAAACGAAACAGATGCTCGACATCTACGCGGATTTCTGCGAAAAAGACCTTGCAATGCCTGTTATCAAGGGACGCAAGACCGACAGCGATAAGTTTGCAGGCGCAGAAGCGACCTACGCTATCGAGGCACTGATGCACGACGGAAAAGCGCTTCAGGCAGGCACGAGCCATTATTTCGGCGACGGTTTTGCAAAGGCGTTCGACATCACTTACACTAACAAGGAAAACAAAAAAGTTCATCCTTTCCAGACTTCGTGGGGCGTTACCACCCGTCTTATCGGTGCGGTAATCATGACGCACGGCGACAACAGAGGTCTCGTTCTTCCTCCTGCGGTCGCTCCCATTCAGGCGGTTATCATCCCCGTCGCTCAGCACAAGGAAGGCGTTCTCGAACGTTGCAACGAGCTCAAAAACGAGCTCCTCGCTGCCGGCATCCGCGTCAAGCTTGACGACAGTGATATGAGCGCCGGCTGGAAGTTCTCAGAATACGAAATGAAGGGTGTTCCCGTTCGTATTGAGCTCGGTCCGAGAGATATCGAAGCAGGTAACTGCGTTCTCGTTTCCCGCGTAAGCGGTGAAAAGAACGTCGTTTCGCTCGAAAACATCGGCGAAACCGTCAAGAATATGCTCGTTAGCGTTCGCGACGAAATGTACGAAAAAGCCATTGCAAACCGCGCAACCCACACCTACGAATGTCTCTCTATCGACGATATCAAAAAGGCGCTTGAGGAAAAGGGCGACGGATTTGTATTTGCACCCTGGTGCGGCAGCGAAGAATGCGAGGATGCAGTCAAAGAACAGACGGGCATCGGTTCGCGTTGCATTTACGACGAGGTTACCGTCGGAAACAAATGCGTATGCTGCGGCAAGGAAGCAACCCACAACGTCGTTTGGGCAAAAGCATATTAATAAAAAACGCAACAAAAAAAGTCATCTTGAATTTCAAGATGACTTTTATTTTGTTGAATTTTAGTGTTGTTCGAGCTCGGTCTTGCCGTATTTGCCGTACTTGCCGTACTTGCCGTACTTGCCGATCTCTTCCATATCCTCGCCGTTGACGATAACGCCGACGAGCTTGCCGCCGATGAATTCGATCGTGGACATTGCCTTTTCGAACTCAGGGTAGAGAGAAACCTTGCTTCTTACGATAAACACAACGCCGTCGGAAAGCTTGATCAAAGGCAACGCGTCTGAAACGACGTTTATCGGAGGAGTATCGAAGATGATATAATCAAAGGATTCCTCGAGTTTTGCGAACAAAGCGGTCATTTTGTCACTTGCGAGCATTTCCGCAGGGTTCGGGGTGTACAACCCGCCGGGAAGGCAATAGAGGTTCGGATACTTCGTAGGGCGAACCGCGTCTTCATAATCAGCGAGGTGAGAAAGTACGTTCGTAAGTCCCGGTTCACAGGTAAGTCCAAACGCTCTGTGAAGCTTCGCTTTTCGAAGGTCACAGTCAACGATAAGAACCTTTTTGAACGCCTGAGAAAGAGAGATTGCAACGTTAACGGAAGTGGTCGATTTACCCTCGTGAGGGTTCGCACTCGTAATAACGAGCTTTTTGCATCCGTCCTTAATTATCGAAAGGATTATGTTGGTTCTGATCGCCTTGTACGCTTCCTGAACCGCATAAGCAACGTCTTCATCGTGAACGTTTCGTACTGTTTTATTTGTTTGAGTTGCCATCGTTTGCCCCCTCCTTTTTCGGTGTCTTGATTTTGTTAAATTCGGGAACAGATCCTAAAATCGGAACGCCGTATCTCTCGGAAAGCTGAGATGCCGTTCTGATGTGAACGTCAAGAATATCTTTAACAAGTAAAACCGCGAACGTTGCCGCAACGCCGACGATCATCGCAAGCGCACAAACAACGGAGGTCTTCGTCGAAGAAACGCGAACCTTGAGCGGTTCGTCAACAACGCTGCACTTTGCCTCGCCGTATACGGCTTCGATATGACCGGGAATACTGTTGAGCACCGCGTTGAGAACGGGCACAACGTCGGACTGTCTGAGAGATGTGAATTTAACTCTTATGATTTCGGTGTTGTTCAAAACCGAAAAGGTTGCGTCAGCGTGAAGCTGGCTCGCAGTGTAGCGTTTTGCAACGTCTGCCGGGAGATTTTCACGAACTACGCCGAAGAATTTATCTGTATTCAACATCTGAAGAAACGTATCCGCAAGCAAACGAGTACGGTTGATATCGCTCGTGCCGGAAGAGGTGATCATCGTATCTCTGATGTAAAAATCAGCGTTCGCATAATAAGAGGGTGCAACGAACAGCTTAACGTATGCAAATCCGCCGCCGAAGCAGAGAAAAGCAACCGCAAGAAGTGTCGCAAGATTCTTTTTCAAAATACTCATCAATTTTTCGACAGTTATATTTACATTCATCGAAAATCCTCCTTTTGTCCGGCAAGCGACGTGATATTCACCAGCCAAATAAAAGCAACGTTTGCTTACATCGGTATGCTTATTGCCTATGGTATTCTAACAGAAAGTTTCATTTATGTCAATAGTATTGCTCGTTTTTTGAATTTTATTGTCACTTTGTATGCAGTTCATACGCAGATTATACGTTTATATATGCATAAAAACTATTGACTTTATCCAGATAAAGTGATAAAATGCATAATGTTGAAAAATTGCTACTTATTTTTTAGGAGTTTTATTATGGAACGTATTTATAATTTTTCCGCAGGTCCTTCCATGCTTCCCCTTTCCGTGCTCGAAAAAGCCGCTTCCGAGATGGCGAATTTCGAAAATTCGGGGATGTCGGTCATGGAGATGAGCCACCGTACCCCCGTTTATCAGGGTATTATCGACGAAGCGGAAGCTAACCTCCGCAAGTTGATGAACATTCCCGACAACTATAAGGTTCTTTTCCTTCAGGGCGGCGCAACTCAGCAGTTCTCTGCTGTTCCGCTCAACCTCATGAACAAGAACGGCAAGGCAGACTACATCGTTTCCGGTATGTTCTCGAAAAAAGCTGCTGACGAAGCCGCAAAATACGGCGAAGTAAACGTCATCGCTTCCTCGAAGGACAGAAATTTCGCTTACGTCCCGACCGTTAACGAGTTCTCTCCCGACGCAGACTACGTTCACATCTGCTACAACAACACCATTTTCGGTACTGTTTATAACTACATTCCCGACACGGGCGATATTCCTCTCGTTGCAGATATGTCCTCGGGCATACTTTCGCGTCCGATTGACGTTTCGAAGTTCGGTCTCATCTATGCAGGCGCTCAGAAGAACATGGGTCCCTCGGGTCTTACCGTCGTTATCGTACGTGAGGATCTTCTCGGCAACGCAAGAGAAGGCACTCCCGTTATGCTTGACTACAAGGTTCAGGCAGACAACGGTTCTATGTACAACACACCCCCCTGCTATTCCATCTACATTGCAGGACTCGTTTTCAAATGGCTCCTCGAAACCGGCGGACTTGAAGAACGCGAAAAGATCAACCTCAAAAAAGCAAGCATCCTCTACGACTACCTTGACGAAAGCAAGCTCTTCAGCGCTACTGCCGACAAGGATTTCCGTTCGCTCATGAACGTTTGCTTCGTTACCGGCGATGCCGACAAGGACAAGGATTTCTGCTCGCTCGCTTCGAAGGCAGGTTTTGTGAACCTCAAGGGCCATCGTTCGGTCGGCGGTATGAGAGCTTCGATCTACAACGCAATGCCCGTTGAAGGCGTCGAAAAGCTCGTTGAGTTCATGCGCAACTATGAAAAGGAGAACGCCTGATGACAAATATTAAGCTTTATAACAAGATCAGCCAGATCGGTCTTGATGTTTTTGATAACACGAAATACAACGTTTCCGAGGACGTAGACGCTCCCGAAGCAATCCTCGTCCGCAGTGCGGCACTCCACGATGAGCCGTTCGGAAAAGAGCTTCTTGCAATCGCGCGTGCCGGCGCAGGCGTTAACAACATTCCCCTCGACCGTTGCAGCGAAAACGGCATCGTCGTTTTCAACACCCCCGGTGCTAACGCAAACGGCGTTAAGGAGCTTGCTATCGCGGCGCTTCTTCTCGCTTCGCGTAATATCGTCGGCGGTATCAACTGGGCTTCCACCCTCAAGGGTCAGCCCGAAGTCGGCAAGCTCGTCGAAAAAGGCAAGAGCAAGTTCGTCGGCCCTGAAATAAAAGGCAAGATCCTCGGCGTTATCGGTCTTGGCGCGATCGGCGGTATGGTTGCGAACACCGCTTCCGCACTCCACATGAAGGTTGTCGGCTGTGACCCGTATATTACGGTTAAAAACGCATGGCTCCTCTCCCGTTCGGTCCGCAAAGCCGACGACTACGATGCGATCTATGCGGAAAGTGACTACATCAGCTATCACATTCCCTCCCTCCCCTCGACGAAGGGCATCATAAACAAAGAAAACATCGCAAAAATGAAGGACGGCGTCCGCATCATCAACCTCTCCAGAGGCGATCTCGCGAACATTCCCGACCTCATCGAAGCGCTCGAAAGCGGAAAAGGCGCGTCCTACGTTACCGACTTCCCCTGCGACGAGCTTATCGGCGTTCCGAACGCTATCTGCATCCCCCACCTCGGCGCATCCACTCCCGAATCGGAAGACAACTGCGCGGTTATGGCGGCAGAACAGATCATCGATTACATTGAAAACGGTAACATCCGCAACAGCGTTAACTATCCCGAAATCGTTCTTCCCCGTACCGAAGCGAACCGCGTTATCGTTCTTCACGAAAACGTGCCGAACATCATCACGCAGATTTCTGCCGCGCTCGCAAGCGACAACGTAAACATCGAGTCGCTTCTCTCGCAGGCAAAGGCCAACAACGCAGTTTCGATCTTTGACACCAACGACATCATTAACGATACCGTCGTTGCAGACATCGCGGCTATCAAGGGCGTCGTAAGAGTTATCGTAAGATAAGTTGATTCATAAGAAAAACACTCCGAAAAATCGGAGTGTTTTTTGTTGCATAAGCAACGCAAGTTTTTTGATTCTTCGGGTAAACTAAAAGAAAGAGAGGTGGTTTTTATGAAATTTGCATTTTTTGACACGAAGCCGTATGATATTCCGTCTTTTGAGAAATACGGAAGCGAAAAAGGGATTGAATTTAAGTTCTTCGAGACGAAGCTCAACGAGGACACGGCGGGGCTTGCCTCGGGGTGCGACGGTGTTTGCGTTTTCGTGAACGACACGGTCAACGCGAGTGTTATCGACCGTTTGCACGAGCTCGGAATAAAAATCATCGCGCTTCGGTGCGCGGGTTACAACAACGTTGACGTAAAGCACGCGTTCGGGAAAATACATGTAGTCCACGTTCCCGCTTATTCACCCTATGCCGTTGCCGAGCACGCAATCGCAATGCTTCTCACCTCGATACGCAGGATACACAAAGCGTACATCCGCACGAAGGATCATAATTTTTCGCTTTCGGGGTTGACGGGGTTCGACCTGCACGGAAAGACGGTCGGTGTTATCGGCACGGGACGTATCGGGCGCGTTTTCGTCGACATCTGCAAAGGATTCGGCATGAACGTTATTGCTTACGACAAATTTCCTGCGCAAGACGCGGATATTAACTACGTCGCGCTTGATGAGCTTTTCGAAAAGAGCGACATAATCTCGCTCCACTGCCCTCTCACCGAGGAAACACGACACATGATCGATGCAGAAGCAATCAAAAAGCTGAAAAAAGGCGTCGTTATCATAAACACTTCGCGCGGGGCGCTCATCGATGCGGATGCGCTTCTCGACGGAATCAAATCGCGCCATATCGGCGCGGCGTGTCTCGACGTCTATGAAGAAGAGGCGGATATATTCTTCGAGGACTTCTCGGGGCATATTATGAACGACGACACGCTCGCACGGCTCATTTCGATGCCGAACGTGCTCGTGACCTCGCATCAGGCGTTCCTCACCGAAGAAGCACTCTCGAACATCGCGGAAACGACGGTATCGAATATCACCGAGCTTTCCGAAAAGGGATTTTCGGAAAACGAGCTTTGCTACCGATGCGGCAAGACCGAAAGCTGTAGGAACGAAAAAGGAAAATGCTTTTGATACAAAAAACGGACTCGCTTAAAACGAGTCCGTTTTCTTTTCTTATTAAAGCTTATAAACGCTGTCCTCGGAGAGGATTTCACAGCCGTGAGAGTTGAGAGCCGCAATCGCCTTTTCGTTATCGGCAACGCGCATGATGAGGTAGGCGCGGTCGTGGTCACGGGAGATGAAAGCGTACATATATTCAACGCCAACGTCCTTGTCCGCAATCTTGCACATGGTTTCTGCAAATCCGCCCGGTCTGTCGGGAATGCCGACGGCAATAACGTCGGTGAGTGAAACGGTGAGTCCCGCTTCCTTGAGCGCTTTTTCTGCCTCGTAGGGTTTGTCAACGACGAGACGGAGAATACCGAAGTCGGTCGTGTCTGCGATAGAAAGGGCACGGATATCGATGCCTGCCTTTGCGATCGTGGAGGTTATTTCGGCAAGTCTGCCGGATTTGTTTTCAACGAAAACCGAAAGCTGTTTGATATACATAATCAGATTTCCTTTCTATACTTATATTTTTCTCTTGTCAACAACGCGTTTTGCCTTACCCTCGCTTCGGGGAAGAGTTCCGTATTCGACAAATTTGATGTGAGCGTGAACGTTGAGCGTGTTCTGCATCGCGCCCTCGAGACGTTTCTTTTTCGTTTCAAGCTCTTTTACGGTATCGGAGAACATCTCCTGACCGACTTCAACTTCGACGGAAAGCGTGTCGAGGTTGTTGATACGGTCAACGGTGATCATATAGTTCGGTTCCATACCGCACTCGAGAAGAACGTGCTCGATCTGAGACGGGAAGACGTTTACACCGCGGATGATAAGCATATCGTCGCTTCTGCCCATAGGTTTTGACATTCTGACGATCGTTCTTCCGCAGGCACATTTTTCGTGTGTTATCGAGCAGAGGTCACGCGTGCGGTAACGGATGAGAGGAAGCGCTTCCTTTCCGATACAGGTGAAAACGAGCTCGCCGACGGTTCCGTCGGGAACGGGTTGCAACGTTTCGGGGTCGATGACCTCGGGATAGAAATAGTCCTCGTTGACGTGCATACCGTTATGCGCTTCGCAATCGAACGAAACGCCGGGACCTGCGATCTCCGAAAGTCCGTAGATATCATACGCCTCGATACCGAGGAGTTCTTCGATTTTCTTGCGCATTTCCTCGGTCCAGGGCTCTGCACCGAAAATACCTGCGCGGAGTTTCAACGAATCAAGCGGAATTCCCGCGTCGCGGATCGCCTCGCCGAGATAGAGCGCATAAGAAGGAGTGCAGCAAAGCACGGTCGAGCCGAAGTCCTGAAAAAGCTGGAGCTGACGCGACGTGTTGCCCGTGGATACGGGAAGTGCGGTCGCACCGAGATATTCAGCGCCGTAATGAATACCGAGACCGCCCGTGAAAAGACCGTAACCGTAGGAAACGTGAATGAGGTCATCTTTCGTACCGCCCGTCGCCGCAAGCGCACGTGCCGCACATTCCGACCAGATATTTATATCGTTTTTCGTATAGCCGACAACAGTCTGCTTTCCCGTCGTGCCCGAAGAAGCGTGAATACGCACGATCTCGCTCTGAGGTACGGCAAAAAGTCCGAACGGATAATTATCGCGAAGATCGGTCTTGACGGTGAAAGGAAGTTTCGTAATATCGTCAACCGACTTGATATCATCGGGGGTGATTCCCGCTTCATCAAGCTTCTGCTTATAAAACGGAACGTTTTCATAAGCGTTTTTTACCATTTTTTTGAGCCGCTCCGATTGGATCGACCTTAATTCTTCACGCGAGGCACATTCTACCTCGGGTTTGAGTATTCCCATTGCTATCACCTCTTATATGTTGTAACCGAGCTCGAACGCCTTTTCGTTGACTTCGATGGTTTTCTGAGGAACGGTCGAGCGAATCGCTTCGAGGCATTCTTCCTTCGAGAGACCGAGCTCTTTTGCGGCGATTGCAAGAAGAACGATGTTGACTGCTTTCGCGCTTCCCGCCTGTTCGGCAAGAGAGAGCGCATCGGCAGAGATAACTCTGACACCGCTTCTTTCGATTCTGCCGAGAACGTCTTCGGGATATTCCGCGTTACCCATAATAACAGGCATCGGGTCTATCTGCGCCGTGTTCGAGATTATCGAACCGCCTTTTTTGAGATAGGGCAACCAACGAGCGCTCTCAAGCGCTTCGAAGGAGATGATCATATCCGCCTCTCCGCGGTCGATAACGGGAGAGAAAACCTTCTCGCCTGCGCGGACATAAGTAACAACGCTTCCTCCGCGCTGGCTCATACCGTGAACCTCGCTGACCTTTACGTCAAGTCCGGAGTTTATGAATATCTTGCCCATAAGCTTCGAAGCAAGCAGAGTTCCCTGACCGCCGACACCGACGATAAGTATATTCATGGATTTCATATTCTGCCTCCTTCGTTCGTTTTTATAGCATCAAGACGGCAGGTATCGACACAAACGCCGCAGCCCAAGCACTGGTTCGGGTCAATAAACGCCTTGGTTCTTCCGTTTTCCTGTTTCTTCTGCGAGATCGCAGGGCAACCGACCTTGAGGCACATCTTACATCCGACGCATTTATCCGCATCGACGGTGAGCGGAGCGGGATGCTTCACGCTCTTGAGGAGCGCACAGGGTCTTCTCGAAATTACGAGAGAGGGCTCTTCCGCCTGCAATTCCTCGGAAACAGCCGCTTTCGTTCCCTTTATGTCAAACGGATCAACAACGCGCACGCGGTTGATACCGATCGCTTTTGCAAGCGCTTCGAGGTTGACCGCGGTCGTGGGATCGCCTTTTATGGTCTTGCCGTTGAGGGGGTTATTTTGGTGTCCCGTCATACCCGTGATCGAATTATCGAGCACGATAACGGTCGAAATGCCTTTGTTATATACGATATCGACAAGTCCCGTAATGCCCGAATGCATAAACGTCGAGTCACCGATAACGGCGATGCTCTTCTTCGCGGATTCCCCACCGCGAGCGGTGTTAAAGCCATGAAGCGCGGAGACCGAAGCACCCATACATACGCAGGTATCCATCATCGAAAGAGGTGCCTGCGCGCCGAGGGTGTAGCATCCGATATCACCGCTGACATAGAGGTTCATATCCTTGAGCGCGTAATAGAGTCCTCTGTGAGGGCATCCGGCGCAAAGAACGGGAGGACGGGGAGGAATCTCGCCGTCGAAGGAAAGAACTTCCTTTTCCGTGCCGAGAATCGTCTTTTCGATAATCGACTGGTTATATTCACCGAGAGGGGGGAACACTTCCCTGCCGATGACCGAAACGCCGAGCTTGATACAATGCGTTTCGATTATATCATCAAGCTCCTCGATAACGTAGAGCTTCTTGACCTTTTTCGAGAATTCGATGATCGCCTTTTTCGGAAGCGGGTTGACGATACCAAGCTTGAGGTAGCTCGCTTTTTCACCAAGCGCTTCACGCGCATAAGCATAAGTGCTTCCTGCCGCGATAACACCGATCTCGTCGGAGAAAATTTCTTCTCTGTTGATGCCGAGCTCGAACGCCTCGGTATCTGCCCATTCGGTCATCGCGTCGGTACGCGCTTCGACCTTTGCGTGCGCTTTGCGTGCCATAGCGGGCATCATAACGTTTTTCATGACGTCGCGCTTATATTCGATGAGCGGACGCTCATTACGCTCGGAAAGAGTAACAAGAGAGCGCGAGTGGCTTATTCTCGTCGAGAGACGGAGCAAAACGGGGGTGTCAAAACGCTCGGAAAGGTCGTACGCGGTTTTTGTGAAAAAGAGCGCGTCCGCGCTGTCCGACGGCTCAAGCATCGGAACCTTTGCCGCGATTGCGTGATGACGGGAGTCCTGCTCGTTCTGAGAAGAATGCATTCCGGGGTCGTCCGCAACTGCGCAGACCATACCGCCGTTAACGCCGATATAAGAAGCGGTGTAAAGCGGGTCAGCCGCAACGTTAAGACCGACATGCTTCATCGCACAGAACGATCTTGCACCGCCGAATGATGCGCCGATCGCAACCTCGAAAGCGACCTTTTCGTTGGGTGCCCATTCGCTGTAAATCTCGTCATATTTGGAAGCGGCTTCGGTTATCTCGGTGCTCGGTGTGCCCGGATAAGAGGAGATAACGCGCACGCCTGCTTCGAAAAGCCCTGCGGCGACCGCCTCGTTTCCTAAAAGTAATTTCTTTTCCATTTTTCTATCCTCAAAAAGTTATTTTTCGTTTCTCAAGTCAAGAACTCTCTTTGCCTTACCCGTAAATCGTTCGATCGAGTTCGGCTCGACAAGGTTGACCTTGATCTCGATGCCGAGGATGTTCTTGATGTTATCATGGATACGCTTCTGGAGAGCGACAAGCTCACCGTAACGATCGAGAAGCGAACCGTCAACAAGCTCGACGCGGACTTCCATAGAGTCGGAATAGCCCTCTCTGCGAAGAACGATGAGGTAGTTCGGGCTGATTCCGCCGATGCCGATGAGCGCACTCTCGACCTGCGAGGGGAATACGTTTACGCCGCGGACTTTTATCATATCGTCGCTTCTGCCGATGATCTTGTGCATTCTTGCGGTGGTTCTTCCGCATTTGCAGGGCTCGTAGTTTATGTTCGTGATGTCCTTTGTACGGTAGCGGAGCATCGGGAGACCGCGTTTCGTGAGGTTCGTGACGACGAGCTCGCCCGTCGAGCCCTTCTCGAGCGCTTTGCCCGATGCGGAGTCGATAACCTCGCAGAGGAAGTGGTCTTCGTTGATATGCAAGCCGTCGCGGTACATACATTCGCCCGACATACCCGGTCCGTTGAGCTCGCTCATGCCGTAGTTATCGGTACAGAAGAATCCGTTGCCCCAGTGGTTTTCGATCTCGGTACGCATTTCGGGAGTCGAGCCCTCGCTTCCGAGAATACCGTATTTGAGGTTATAGCTGCTCATGGGATATTTATCCTGCATCGATCTCGCCGCTTCGGCAAGATACATACAGTAAGAGGGAGTTGCAACGATCGCATCGGTCTGGAAATCGCGCATGAACTTGAGCTGCTTTTCCGTGTTGCCCGAAGAAGTCGGAACGACGACCGCACCGATCTTTTCAAGACCGTAGTGGAGACCGAGCGCGCCCGTGAACATACCGTAGCCGAAGCATATCTGAACGGTCGTGCCCTCGTGAGCGCCTGCCGCCATCGCAAGTCGTGCAACCTGCTCCGACCAGTTCTCGAGGTCCTCGCGAGTATAGGCAACGACGGTCGGGTTGCCCGTCGTACCCGAGGACGCGTGTACGCGGACTATCTTTTCCTTCGGGACGGAAAGCATCCCGAAAGGATAAGTATCGCGAAGGTCGTCCTTCGTGGTATAGGGGATATATTCGATATCCGAAAGGCATTTTATCTTATCTGCGGTCACGCCTGCATCCTTGAGGCGTTTTGCGTAAAATGCGGAATTTTTTTCACAGTAGTCCACGAGAGCTTTCAGGCGTTCAAGCTGAAGCGCTTCGAGCTCATGTCGGGGCATACATTCCATTTCTCGGTTGAAAATTCTGTTTTCCATTTATGATTTTCCTTCCTCGGAATTTTGCTTTCTTTCAAAAATAAAAATATACAAAGTGCATTATACTCCTTTTTTCTCCGAATTGCAACAGTTAATTAACGAATTAAAGCGGTTTTTCGAAAAATAAAAAGCCGAGGCGCATCCCTCGGCTTTGATTATTTATTTTTCGGCAAGAAGCTTCTGAAGTTCTTCCATAAACGCGCCGATATCCTTGAACTGACGGTAGACCGATGCGAATCGGATGTAAGCAACCTCGTCAAGGTTTTTAAGCTTTTCCATAACGAGCTCGCCGATGCGGTCGGACGTGATCTCGTTCTGGAGCGAATTCTGGAGCGAAAGCTCGATTTCGGACACGATGTTGTCCATCTGCGAGAGCGTTACCTGACGCTTGTCGCAAGCGCGGATGATGCTGTTCAAAATCTTGTTGCGGTCAAAGGTTTCACGCGAGAGGTCTTTTTTGATGACGATGAGAGGAAGCATCTCGACGTTTTCGTAGGTCGTAAAACGCTTTTGACACTCGAGACACTCACGGCGGCGGCGGATCGAATTTCCGTCCGACGAGGGGCGCGAGTCGATAACCTTACTTTCGGGATGATTGCACAACGGGCATTTCATATTTTGACCTCCGATATTTGACAAAAAACTCATATAGAACTGATATACACACTAAATATAGCATATTTTTTTTCGTTTGTAAAGGAAAAGGCGCAAATTTCGGTTGACAAATCTCAAAAAAGTGATATACTTAACCGTAAGGCGTGAAAAGAAGCAGAACACGTCCTTTGCGAAACGGCTTTCCAGAGAGTTGCAACGATTTTGGCTGAAATTGCAACAAGACACGCCGCAACGGATACCACCTGCTTTGTGCCGACAATTTAATCGAGTTAAATCACGGGTGGAACCGTGTGGATTTTATCTGCACCCCGACATTTTGCCATACGTTTGGCATCATGTCGGCTTTTTTATTTTGAAAGGAGAAAATTATGCAACTTATCATCAACGGCAACTCGGTCAGCGTTGAAAACGCAAAAACCGTATACGAAGCGGCAAAAGAAGCCGAGCTCATCTCCCGCGCAGTCATCGCGGCGAGTGTAAACGGCAACGTATGTGCCCTCAACACCGAAATCAACGAAAACGACGATATCAAGCTTCTCACATTCGAGGATGCGGAAGGCAAAAAGGTCTTCCGTCACACCGCGGCGCACATTCTCGCGCAGGCGGTAAAACGCCTCTACCCCGAGACGAAGCTCACCATAGGTCCCGCTGTTGACAACGGTTTTTACTACGACTTTGACAGCGAAGTTCCCTTTACTCCCGACGTTTTGAAAAAGCTCGAGGACGAGATGAAGAAGATCGTTCGCGAAAACCTTATTCTCGAACGCTTTGAGCTTCCGAGAAGCGAAGCGATTGCGCTTATGGAAGAAAAGGATGAGCCCTACAAGGTTCAGCTCATCAACGAGCTTCCCGAGGACGCGGTTATCAGCTTCTACCGTCAGGGCGAGTTCGTCGACCTCTGCGCAGGTCCTCACCTCTTCTCGACCGGCGCTGTAAAGGCAATCAAGCTCATGCAGTGCACGGGTGCTTACTGGAAGGGCGACCAGAACAACAAACAGCTTCAGCGTGTATACGGCGCGGCGTTCCCGAGCAAGGACGAGCTCAACGCATATCTCACCCAGCTTGAAGAAGCGAGAAAGCGCGACCACAACAAGATCGGCAGAGAGCTCGAGTTCTTCACGAGGGTCGACGTTATCGGTCAGGGACTCCCGATCCTTCTCCCGAAGGGCTCGAGAGTTATCCAGCTTATGCAGAGATGGGTCGAGGACGAGGAACAAAAGCGCGGTTATCTCCTCACGAAGACGCCTCTTATGGCAAAACGCGAGCTCTACAAGATCTCGGGACACTGGGATCACTACCGCGACGGTA
>JAZRRU010000037.1:0-5160 GCA_045651025.1 Eubacteriales bacterium | reverse complement strand
ACCGATGCCGCAGAGCTCTGAATAATACCCGTAACGACCGCACCGATGATAACGCCGAAGATCGGGTTGTCAAAAATCGTAAGAAGATCGCGGAACTCGGGGCTTTCCTTGAGACCGCTCATCGAATCGCCCATGAAGCCCATACCGCACATAAGAACGGCAAAGCCGACGACGATGTAACCGATATCTCTGCGCTTCTTGTTGTTGCCCATAACGAACAAAACGCCGAACAACGCAAAAATAAGGGAGAAATTAGCGGGCTTCAAAAGGTCGGTGAAGCTGAAACCGCCGCTGCTTTCAATGCCTACGAGTGATGTGATCCATGCCGTAAGGGTAGTACCTATGTTTGAACCCATTATAAGTCCGACGGTTTGGCTCAACGACATGACGCCGGAGTTAACGAGACCGACGAGCATAACTGTCATCGCGGAAGACGACTGTATAGCAATCGTGATGCCTGCGCCGAGCGCAAGACTCTTGAAGGGGTTCGAGGTCATCTTCTTGAGAGTTGCTTCGAGCTTGCCGCCCGACATCTTCTCGAGACCGTTAGACATAACCGTCATACCGTAGAGGAAGAAGGCAAGGCCGCCGATGAGCATGATTATTTCTTCGGGTCCGATTGCGCTTTTAGCTGCTTGTTCGGTAACGGATTCGGTTGCTTCGGATGCAGAAACACCGAGAGCCGAAACGCCGATCACAAGCATTGCGGTGAGTAAGATTAAAAGGAACTTTTTCATGGGATTTTCTCCTATTCGTATAGCTCGTTCTCTCCGTGATTTTCGGGGAACGGGTTAACGGCCGAGTTATCGTCGGCGTTGGGGTAATATGGAAGATTCGCAATATAAGACAAATTTCGCAACATACCTCAAATGCATAATATCAAAAACAAAGTCAACTGTCAAGCGTAATTTTAAAGAAAAAGAACCCTTGCGCATCAATTTTCGCAAGGGTTCAAAACGTATTTTAATTTATTCGGTTCGGAGCGCAACAACAGGGTCTTTCTTTGCTGCGCTTCTCGAGGGGATGATCCCTGCAAACAGCGTAAGAATAACGCTGATGAAAACGAGAATGAGCGCGATTTCAACGGGAAGCTGAGCGCGAAGTCCGGCAATACCCGTGAGATTGTAAATGATCGCGTTGATCGGAATGCAAAGGAGATACGTCAACAAAACGCCGAGAAGTCCCGAGGTGAAGCCGATGATAACGGTTTCTGCGTTAAACATACTCGACACGTTGCGTTTCGACGCACCGATAGCGCGCAAAATGCCGATTTCCTTCGTTCTTTCCTGAACGGAGATGAGCGTGATGACGCCGATCATGATCGAAGAAACGATAAGCGATATTGCGACGAACGCAATGAGAACATAGCTTATAGCGTTAATAATCGTGGTGATCGATGACATCATCAATCCGAGGAAGTCGGTGTATGCGATCTTTTTCGATTCATCTGCGGAACTGTTGTAGCTTTCGATTGCTTCCACGATGATGTCCTTGTTTTCGAAAGTCGATGCGTAAAGGTTTATCTTCGAGGGGGAGGCGAGGTCGAGCGATCCGATCTTGACGAGAGTTTGCTCATAAGTCGAATCGGAAAATACCGTGATTTCGTCGTAATAGACAGCACATTTTTCGTCGGTGTATTCTTCGTTTTCGAGTAAGCTGATTTTCTGTTCCACGGTCAAAACGCTCAAATCTTCGGTGACCTTTGCGGTTATCTGGGCTTTCACCGATTCCTGAATAGAGGGCTTGAGCATATTTTTGAGCGCATCAAGCTCCATTTCGGCAAGCTGTGCGGTGATAACCTGAGGATCGACGTCCATTTGCTCAGCGATCGAACCGCTGACCTGAGCGATGATTGCGTCCTTGTCTTGCATGGTTCCAAGAATAGCATCAACCTGAACGTCCATTTGAGCTTGAATCGCGTTAAGACATTGTATCGCAACATATGTTTCCGCCTTCTTTTCGGGGGACAACGTGCTTATATAATCGATGAAAGCGTTTTTCTTTTCGTAATCCGTAAACGCGCTTGTGTTCGATTTGAACGGAAGTCCCGAAAGAATGTCGGTTGAGCTGTCGGCACGCTGAGCTTTGACAACGGGAGAGTTCTTTGCTTGCTCGATGATGTATTCCGTAAGCTCGTGTGTGTACCCGATAGCACCCGTGAATGCTGTCGCTTCGGTATCCTCTTTCGGACGGATGATGCCGACGACTTTAAGCTCGAACGCGTTTTCATAAAGCATTTGAAGCATGCTTTCGTTTTCGCTTACATCAACGAAAATGCCGTTGAATTCCTTGTAACAATCGTAGGGGAAAATGGTTTTGAAGGTCATACCGTGGATTTCGTCGTATGACCATTTTTTGTTGTCTTCGGGAAGTGTGTTGCCTGTGGCAGCGGCATCGATGATTGAATCGATTTCGTTTTTGCTCAGTAACCCGAGGGCATAAAGAGTAAGGTCGTCAAGCTCGTTGTTTTTATTAACAGCGAGAACAATCTCATTTTTGTTTTCGGGCCAACGTCCTCCCTCGAGAACGTCGTATTGTTCTTTTAAAACGTTGCTGACCGGTGAGCCGTCGAGAGCGGGGATCAATTCCTGCCACATCTTGACGTTGCCCATCGTCATCATCGGCGGTTGCATCATACCGTTCGTTGTGTTTCCACCGTCCGAATCCTTGTCAGAGCCGTTTGACGATACCTGCATCATAAAATCACCGAGCATTTCCATCATAAGCTCTGCCGTGTCGGACTTTATGATCTCGCCGTCGGGATTTTTCGTGTATACCGAAAGATTCAAATTATATGCGTATTGAATTCCGCTTATCGCTTCGTTGAACCGCGAACCTTCTGTTCCCAACTCTTTTTCGAGGTGTTTCTTGAAGGTTTTTAAATCGTTTTCGGATGTTTCGAGCTTACTTAACGCGTTGACGAGATCCGAAATGATCGGATCCTTATAAATAGCGTCGTTCGGATGATCGTGGTCGTTGCCCGCATTCATGAAGCTTTGCATAAGGGAAGTCATATCCATCGTCTTCGCTTCGAGCGTAAGGGGATATGCCGTTAATGTCTCTTCCTGAACATCGTTAATATATGAAGTCATTCCCTGCGACACCGCGAAAATAAGCGCAATACCGATAATACCGATAGAACCTGCAAACGCCGTAAGCGTTGTTCTGCCTTTTTTCGTGAAAAGATTTTTGAGCGAAAGTCCAAAAGCCGTAGGGAAAGACATCGAAGGTTTTTTTAGCGCTTTATCCTTCTTTTTCTTCTGCTTGCCGATTTTTTCTTCGATAACGGGTATATCGTCAAAAGGCGCGCTGTCGCTCTTTATTTCGCCGTCGAGCATGCGGACCGTTCTTGTTGCGTATTGCTCCGCAAGCTCGGGGTTGTGCGTAACCATAATAACGAGACGGTCTTTCGATATCTCTTTAAGGATATCCATAACCTGTAAGCTCGTTTCGGAATCAAGTGCGCCGGTCGGTTCGTCTGCGAGAATTATGTCGGGATTATTGACCAAAGCGCGAGCGATAGCAACCCTCTGGATCTGACCGCCCGACATCTCGGAGGGTTTTTTGTGAAGATGATCTTCCAACCCGACGTCGCGCAATGCTTGCGCGGCACGGCTTTTTCTTTCGGATTTCGAAACTCCGCAAAGCGACAGAGCCAACTCGACGTTTTGTAAAACGGTTTGATGGGGGATGAGGTTGTATGACTGAAAAACAAAGCCAATTGAATGATTTCTGTAAGCGTCCCAGTCAGAGTCTTTGTATTCTTTTGTGGATCTGTTGTTGATTACGAGATCACCCGCGTCGTACTGGTCGAGACCGCCGATGACGTTGAGCAACGTCGTCTTTCCGCAACCCGAGGGGCCGAGAATTGCGACAAACTCACTTTTTCGAAAAGAGAGGTCGATTCCTTTGAGCGCGTGCGTAACTGTGTCGCCCACGGTGTACGACTTTTTTATCCCTAAAAGTCTGAGCATTTGTTGTTCTCCCTTGTTGGTAAAATCTTCTTTCATTTATAATAGTGTATTTACTTGCACGTTGTCAACAATAAATTATGTCGAAAATTAGTTTATTTGTTAATATTTGGGTGTTTTTGGAAAAAGGAAAACGTGAGTTCGTTTGAACCCACGTTTTTTGTACTTATTTAACGAGAAGCTTCTTGCAGTCGTCGGTGCATTTCTGCGTTTTTTCCGTTGCTTCTGCTTCGCTTTCTGCGCGGATGAGGATATATGCTTTGATCTTCGGCTCGGTTCCGGAAGGACGGATAATAACCGCCGAACCGCCTTCAAGATCGTAATAAAGCATGTTGCTCTTGGGGAGTCCTGTTCCGCTTTCGCTGCCGTCGGCGTTCTTGACGATGCCTGTGAGGAAGTCGCGCTGTGCAACGACCTTCATTCCGCCGATAGAGTCGATGGACTGGTTGCGGATATCAGCCATGGTTTCGCCCATGAGCGCCATGGGATCGACACCCGAGATCTTGATGTTCAAAACGCTTTCGCGGAAAATGCCGTATTCCTTGTAGATTGCCTGCAACGCTTCGAAAACGCTTCTGCCCTCGGCATAGTGTCTGCAAACCATTTCCGCAACGAGAACGCTTGCGCCGACTGCGTCCTTGTCTCTTGCATAACCTGCGGAGAGATAACCCTGACTTTCTTCATATCCGAAGATAAAGGTGTTCGAGCCGTCTGCGGTCCATTCCTTGATCTTTTCGCCGATGTATTTAAAACCGGTAAGTACGTTGATGTGTCTTACGCCGTGCTTTTCGCAGATCGCATCAAAGAGGTTCGAGGAAACGACCGACTTGATAGCACATGCGTTTTCGGGAAGGATTCCGTTCTTCTTTCTTATCTTAATGATATGGTCGATGAGAAGCGCACCGATCTGGTTGCCGCTGAGCGCAAAGAATTCGCCCTTTTCGTCCTTGATCGCAAGACCGATTCTGTCTGCGTCGGGGTCGGTCGCAATGATTGCACCGCAGTCAACACCCTCGGATTCGATCTTCTTGATCGCTTCTTCAAAGCATTCGCGGTTTTCGGGGTTAGGAGATGCGACGGTAGGGAAGTTGCCGTCGGGAATCATCTGGCTGTCAACCGTGTAAAGATATTTAAGACCTATTCTCTTAAATACCTCGGGAACGAGCTTATAGCCTAAGTCGGATCGTAG
>JAZRRU010000036.1:0-2104 GCA_045651025.1 Eubacteriales bacterium | reverse complement strand
CATAACCTTTTTTTACGACCTTTTTAGCGCCGTTGCGCATAGAATCGCTATAAACGGTTTTTGTATTGTGCTCGATGACGATATTTTCATAAACGTCGAGGGTCGATGTAACGGAGAATTTTGCGTTGAGTGCGTTTCCGTTATAATCAAGGATATCCAATCCCGAAAGAAGAGTGATCGCGTTTGCTCTATCAACAAACATATTCTCGGAATAATCACCGGAAACGATCTGAATCGAGTTGAGGAAAGTCGTCTCGGCATCAGTCGGAATCTTGAAAGCGGAAATACGGGAGTTGAGGACTGCTTTGAGAGCCGCCTCGGCGTCGGACGCGTCAGAGAGCGCCGCAACAAACTCGCCGTCAACGTAAATTCCCTGTCCCGAAAGAATCGTTTCGGAAACGGTTCCCTCAGAAACGGGAGCTTCGGATTGGATAGTGTTTGCGTCAGAGCTGTTGCCCGCAAAAGCGAAGATACAGCAAAGTGCGACAGCAAACACGGTTATAGATATAATCGATATTCTGTTTTTCTTGATGGTGTTAATGCTTTTTGAAATGAACTCCAAAAACTAACCTCCAATGCACAATTTCGAACAGATTATAAACTATAAATATTAACTATGTGTTAACATTCGTTAAATTTTGTATGACCGACATTTCAGCCGCTTCTATTTTAGTATTTTTATTCATTAAAGTCAAGCCGATTTGCAAAAAACTATTGAAAAACAGAAAAAGCGGTGTATAATTAATAAGGAAAAATTTTGAAGAATTTCGAAAGGAAATAAAAAATGCAGATATCTCGCACACTTACCACCGCACCCAAAGCAAAGCCCACGGGCACGCTCGGGTTCGGCAAAATATTCACCGACCACATGTTCATCATGGATTACAGCACCGAAAAGGGATGGCACGATGCAAGAATCGTTCCGTTTGCTGACATTTCCCTTTCGCCTGCATGCATGGTATTCCATTACGGTCAGGAAATGTTCGAGGGTATGAAGGCATACCGCGCAAAAGACGGCAGAGTTCTTCTTTTCCGTCCCGAAAAGAACATCGAGCGTATGAACAATACGAACGTCAGAATGTGTATCCCCGAGGTTAATCCCGACGACGTGCTTCAGGCGATCGAAGAGCTCGTTCTCGTTGATCAGGACTGGATCCCCACCGAGCCCGGTACTTCGCTCTATATCCGTCCTTTTATTATCGCGACCGACCCCTTCCTCGGCGTTCATCCGTCGCACACCTACAAATTCATGATTATTCTCTCTCCGAGCGGATCATACTATGCAGGAGGTCTTGCTCCCGTTAAGATCTGCGTCGAGGACGAATACGTTCGTGCTGTCAAGGGCGGTACGGGCTATGCAAAGGTCGGCGGTAACTACGCCGCTTCCCTCAAGGGTCAGGAAAAGGCAGAAAAGCTCGGTTACGCGCAGGTTCTCTGGCTTGACGGTATCGAACACAAATACATCGACGAAGTCGGCGCGATGAACGTATTCTTTGTCATCGGCGACAAGGTCGTTACCCCGATGCTCGAGGGCAACATTCTTCCCGGCGTTACGAGAGATTCCGTTATCAACTACCTCAGAGCAAAGGGATACACCGTTGAGGAACGCAGAATCTCCATCGACGAGGTATACGAGGCAGGCAAGAACGGTTCCCTCAAGGAAATGTTCGGTACGGGTACTGCGGCAGTTATCTCCCCCGTCGGCTTGCTTGATTGGAACGGCGAACGCCTCGAGATCAACAACGGCGAGATCGGTGCGGTTTCCCAGATGCTTTATGATGATATTACCGGCATTCAGTTCGGTGAAAAGAAAGATGAGTTCGGATGGAGTCACGAAATCAAGAGATAATCGAAGAGCTTGACAACGAAATAACGATCGATGAAGCGGAGTTCGACTCCGCTTCTTTCGAAATTGACGAAATACAATCTACCGCGGACGAGCCCGAGGCGAGATTCTTCACAAAGCCGTTCATCGTGCTTACGGCAGTTTTTATCGTTTCGCTTTCAATATATATTATATCGCGGTTCAGTCCGTCTTTTGCAGAGCTCTGGACAAGGTATCCCGCGCAAGGGATGCGTTTTCTGCTCGCGAAGCTGACGGGGT
>JAZRRU010000035.1:0-26713 GCA_045651025.1 Eubacteriales bacterium | reverse complement strand
TTGTATATCGAAAATACTGTCAAGAGAGCAATACAGAGATACCACGAAACGTAGGGAATCACGAACCATTCGCAAAAAGGAACGTAAGCATCAAGCGGGCTCTCGATAATAAGCACGTCGGCATCGGCGGTAATAATCCTCAGCGCTTCATAGAGAAGCCCGTGAAAAGGCCAGTACAGAAGCCAGACGCAATATTTGTTTTCTTTTATGTAATCAATCGATTTTTTCATATCAAAAACCTCACAAGCCGTATTCTACCACTTTTCGACGCTTTTTGCAATAAAAACCAATCGTAAAAACAGAATATTAACAAAAACAAAAAAAGTACGGTGTTCTGAGAAACATCGTACTTTTTACTTTTTATCGCTTAACCCGAGGATATAGTCGGTCGTGACCTCGAAAAACTTCGAAAGTGTAATTATGTGGCGGATCGGCATCTCGTTCTGTCCGTTTTCATAGCGTGAATAGACCCGCTGTGTAGTTCCGATGATTTTTGCGATGTCCTTCTGGAGTAGGTCTCTGTCCTCTCGAAGCTCGCGCAATCTCTCGGGGTAACCTTTCATAACCTTTTCACCTCGACATCATTGTACCATACATCTCAAATGATGTATTGACAATACACCTGATGCGGTGTATAATTTTATCGAAATATGAAAGAGGACAAAAATTTCATGAAAAAATTAATTTCAATTGCCCTCGTCCTCGCGATGATGCTTGCAATAATGCCGATGACGGTTTTTGCGGCTGATGCGAACGGATTTTCCTACAAATTGAGTTCCGACGGAACGTATTATATTGTTTCGGACTACGAAGGCACCGCAACCGAGGTTGTAATCCCGTCGGAATATGACGGATTGCCTGTTAAGGAGATAGGTAACGGCGCTTTTTCCGAGTGCTCGTATTTAAAAAAAGTTGATATTCCCAACAGTGTGACAACTATCGGAATGATGGCGTTCAAAAATTGCGGGCTGAACGATATTACAATCCCATCAAGTGTAAGCACAATAGGATGGGCGGCATTTTATTTGTGTCCAATTCTCGACGTATATTGCGAAGCAGAATCTAAACCCGAGGGGTGGGACGACGAATGGGATTACACTCTGGATATTGGGCAGACGGAGATTCATTGGGGTATCTCCATTGAAAACGGCTTTATTTTCAGTTTGAGCGAAGATAAAACCTATTATAGCGTTTGCGGATACGTAGGTGCTCCCGTAAATTTAAATATACCTGCGGTATACAACATGTTACCCGTTAAGGAAATAAGAGACTATACGTTTTGCTTTTGTGAAAGTTTAGAGACAATCTTTATACCCGCTTCGATAGAAATGATGGGTACTGACGTACTTTCTACGAGAGGAAACTTAAAAGAAATTTGTTGTGAATCCAAATCCAAACCCGAAGGTTGGGGATATTGGTATGAAGATCCTGCGGCTATTATTTCTGTTCGTTGGGGTTGCTATATTGAGAACGGAATAATCTATGAATTGAGTGAAGACGAAACTTATTGGATTGTTTCTGATTATAGCGGCGAAATAACGGATGTTGTTATTAAATCCGAGTGTATCGGCAGGCCGGTAAAAGAAATCGTTAGGCGAATGTTTTACGATTGCGACAGCATTACGAGTGTCGAAATTCCCGATTCCGTAACCACCATAGGTGATTCCGCATTTGAGAACTGTACGAAACTTGCAAGTGTGAAAATCGGAAATTCGGTAACCACGATAGAAAGTTCTGCATTTAAGGGTTGCAGTTCGCTTACAAGTATCGACATACCTAATTCGGTAACCACGATAGAAAGTTCTGCATTTGAGGGTTGCAGTTCGCTTACAAGTATCGATATCCCCGATTCTGCAATCAAGATAGGACGCTCGGCATTTTCGGGGTGCGATAACTTGACATTTAACGTTTATGACAACGCAAAGTATCTTGGAAATGCGACTAATAGGTATCATGCACTTATGGAAGTGGTATCGAGCGATATAACGTCATGCGATATTCACGAAAACACAAAAGTAATTGCGGATAGTGCGTTTTCCAATTGCGAAAACCTTACAAGCATCGAAATCCCTGATTCGGTAACCACGATAGGAAACTCGGCATTTTTCGCTTGCGACAGCATTACAAGTATCGATATCCCCGATTCGGTAACCACGATAGGTGACAATGCATTTTTCGTGTGCGATAACTTGACATTTAACGTTTATGACAACGCAAAGTATCTTGGAAATGCGACTAATGGGTATCTTGCACTTATAGAAAAGGTATCGGGAGATATAACGTCATGCGAGATTCACGGAAACACAAAAATAATTGCGGGTGGTGCATTTTCCGGTTGTGACATTACAAGTATTGATATCCCCGATTCGGTAATCACGATAGGTGATTATGCATTTGGCAGTTGTCGGTATCTTACAAGTGTCGATATACCCGATTCGGCAACTTTTATAGGATATGGCGCATTCGCTTGGTGCAATAGACTTACAAGCATAACAATCCCTGATTCGGTAACTACGATAAGTGATGAGGTATTCGCTTGGTGCGATAATCTCGCCGATATCTATTGCGAAGCAAAAGCACAGCCCGCTGGTTGGGCGTATGGTTGGAACGACGGATGCAACGCCACCGTTCACTGGGGCTACGTTATCGAGGACGAAGAACCCGAGCTCGCTCTCGGCGATATCGACGGTAACGACGAAATTACTGCGGCGGACTATGTGTTCACGAAGCGCGCGGTTATGGGCACGTATTCACTTACCGAAGCACAGAAAAAAGCCGCAGATATCGACAAAAACGGAAGCATTACCGCGGCAGATTATGTTTTGGTAAAACGCGCGGTAATGGGCACGTATGTATTAGGTTAGAATTAAAAAACAACACAAAAACAAAAACGGCATCAAATGATGCCGTTTTTTATAATACAATTTAGATTTTCATATTTTCCACGTCTTTTGCAATAAAAAAGAATAGAAATATCTGCCCTCGTTGACAAATCGAAAACAACGATGTAAAATGAGAAAGTAAAGAGAAAAACAAACAGGAGAAAAATATGCAACGTATAATTTCACTCATGCTTGTCTGTGTCATGTTGATTGCATTGATGCCTTTTACGGTATCGGCAACAGATGGCACGGAGGGATTGATTTATAATCTAAGCGCTGACGGAACGTACTATATCGTTTCGGATTATGAAGGAACAGAGCCCGAAGTCGTTATTCCGTCGACGTATGAAGAAAAACCCGTAAAAATGATAGGGAACAGAGCATTTGAATGGAACGAAACGATCACGGATATCACAATTCCCGAGTCGGTAATTGCGATAGGTTACGGTGTGTTTACAGGCAGTAATCTGTATACGATAAATGTTCATCCCGAGAACGAGGTTTATCACAGCGCGGGTAACTGTCTTGTTGCAACCTTGACGAAAACGCTCGTGTATGCTTGCAAAAATGCAACCATTCCGGACGATAATTCTATTTCGGTCATAGGTAATGGTGCGTTTTCAAACGACACGGCGCTCGTAAGCATCGAACTTCCGAATTCCGTAACAAAAATAGGCGAAAACGCTTTTTACGGTTGCTATGGATTGAAAAGTATCATAATCCCCGATTCGGTAAAAGAAATATGCTCGTATGCATTCCAAGGCTGTGTAGGGCTGAAAAATATCGAAATTCCGAACTCGGTTGAAACGATAGGTTATGCGGCTTTTTACGGCTGCAGCGGATTGGAAACGATTGTGATCCCCGATTCCGTAAAGGAAGTAGACGACGTTGCTTTTTACGATTGTTACAACCTTGAAAGCGTCGAGATTTCCGCTTCTGTCGAAACGATGGGTACTTATGTGTTTACGGGCTGCACGAAGCTCAAGGACATCTATTGCAAAGCCGATTCAAAACCCGAGGGTTGGAGCGATTATTGGAAGCTTGAATGTATGTCGACGGTTCATTGGGGTTATAAGGAAGAGCCCGAGCTTGAACTCGGCGACGTTGACTTCGACGGCAAAATCACTACCGCGGACTACATTTTCGTAAAACGTGCGTTCATGGGCACTTATACGTTAAAAGATGCAGAGTTCCTTGCGGCAGATATCGACAAGGACGGCGTTATTACAACGTCTGACTACGTCTTGGTAAAACGTGCGTTCATGGGTACGTATGTGATTGGATAGTGCCTGCGGCACTATCCATCGATATAAATCCCTTGCGGGATTTTCGATATACGGCAAAATCCGTTGGATATGCGTAAACGCTCGATATGTTCTGCGGAACAAGAGGGATTTATATCATATCGAATTTACGGAGTAAATATATCGATTTCGCGAACGCGAAAATATCGAATTGCGAAGCAATATATCGACAAACTCGAACAACAAAAAGGGCATCTCTGCGATGCCCTTTTTCTGCGTTATTATGTCAAACGCGATTAAAACTTGTTAACTTTCTTCTGGAAATATGCCTTCGGATGCTGGCAAACGGGGCACATTTCGGGAGCTTTGTTACCAACGTGAACGTGACCGCAGTTGGTGCAGATCCACATGCAAACGTCTTCGGAAATGAAGATTTCGTCCTTGCCGAGCTTGTCGAGAAGCGCGCGGTATCTTTCTTCGTGATCCTTTTCGATCTTGCCGACTGCTTCGAAGAGGTAAGCAATTCTGTCAAAACCTTCTTCTTTTGCGGTCTGTGCAAAGCCGGCGTACATATCGGTCCATTCATAGTTTTCGCCTTCAGCTGCGTCGAGAAGGTTGGTCATGGTGTCCGGAACCTTACCGTCGTGGAGAAGCTTGAACCAGAGCTTTGCGTGTTCTTTTTCGTTTGCTGCGGTTTCTTCAAAAATGTCAGCGATGAGGGTATAGCCCGCTTTTTTTGCTTCGCTTGCGTAGTAGGTGTACTTGTTGCGTGCCTGCGATTCGCCTGCGGACGCGGTCATAAGATTCTGTTCTGTTTTGCTGCCTTTGAGTTCCATGGGTGTGTTCTCCTTTTTATTGAAAATTTTTATTTTTGCAATCCGGGCAGAGCCCGTAAAAAACCGTTTCCTGTCGCGAGAGCGAAAACCCGCTTTCGTTTTCGACGAATTCCTTGAGCAAATCGTGGCCTCGATCGTCAAAAAAATCGTCAAACCTTCCGCACTCATCACAGCATAGGTGGTAATGAGGGGTAAGGTCGCCGTCAAACCTGTCGGGAGAATTGTTGACCGAAATACGCCTTATAATACCGCTTTCCGAAAGGCGATTTAAATTTCGGTAGACGGTAGCAAGACCGATCTCGGGAAAATCCTTCGCGATCATCTCATACACGGCTTCCGCCGTCGGATGAGTTTTCACCGATTTGAGGGCAGAGAGTATGAACGTTTTTTGCTTTGTGTTACGCTCTTTCAACATCTTCGGTTCCTTAATGATAATTGTTATCAATAAGAATATATCATACCGAAAAATATTTGTCAAGTATTCTCTTTACTTTTTTTGAAATGGATGATAGAATAATGACGAAATAGAAAAGGAGCGTGTTTATGCCGTTTTTACCGATTTTTCAAAATGAAATAGATTATCAGCCCGACTTTGTAATCGTGACGGGCGATGCCTACGTCGATCATCCCTCGTTCGGAACGGCTATCGTGTCACGTGTTCTCGAAGCCGAGGGTTATTCTGTTGCTATTATACCGCAACCGGACTACAAAAGCAAGAATGATTTCATGCGTTTTGGAAAGCCGAGGTTGGCGTTTCTTGTAAATTCGGGTAACATCGACTCGATGGTTGCTCATTATACCGCATCGAAAAAACGCCGTAACGACGATTATTATTCCCCCGGCGGAAAGATCGGGAAGCGTCCCGACAGAGCTGTCATCGTTTATTGTAACCGAATCCGCGAGGCGTTCGGCGACGTGCCGATAATCATCGGCGGGCTTGAAGCATCAACGCGCCGATTTGCGCATTACGATTATTGGAGCGACTCGGTGAGACGAAGTGTACTCGTCGATTCTCGCGCGGATATGCTGACCTACGGTATGGGCGAGAACATCCTGCGCCGTATTGCGTTTCTTCTCGATAAAGGCGTTCCGATAAAGAAAATAAGAGACGTTCGAGGAACCTGCTTCCTCGAATCGCGTGAGTTCAAACCGCATTTCGAGTTTGAGTTCTGCGGTGAATTTGACGATATAAAGACCGAAAAACGCGCGTTTGCAAAAGCGTTCAAGATTCAGTCCGACAACCAGGATCATATTTACGGTCGTGCGATTCTCGAGGGCTATGGCGAGAAGGTTCTCGTCCAGAATCCCCCGATGCCGCCCCTTACGCGGAAAGAGCTTGACGCAGTCTACTCGCTTCCTTATATGCGAACCTACCACCCGAGCTATGAAAAGCACGGCGGTGTTCCCGCTATCGAGGAAGTCAAGTTTTCCGTTACGCACAACCGCGGATGCTTCGGCGGATGCAACTTCTGCTCGATCGCCTTTCATCAGGGAAGAACGGTCACGTCGCGTTCGATTTCTTCCTGCGTAAAAGAGGCGGAACAGATCGCGGCAATGCCCGATTTCAAAGGATATATCCACGACGTCGGCGGCCCGAGCGCGAACTTCCGTACGAACGGATGCGAGCGTGCGAAAAAGCTTGGCGTCTGCAAGGGCAAGAACTGCCTCACTCCGACGGTCTGCAAGAATATGAACGTCGATCATACCGAATATATCGAGCTTCTCAAAGCGGTCGAAGCAGTAAAAGGCGTTAAGAAGGTTTTCGTCCGTTCGGGATTAAGATACGACTATATCCTTGCGGATAAAAACCTCAAATTCTTCCGCAAGCTCGTCAACGACCACGTCAGCGGACATCTCAAGGTCGCACCTGAACATTGCTGTAACGATGTGCTCAAGCTTATGGGCAAACCGTCTATCGAGGATTACGATAAGTTCAAGGAAAAATTTGCAACCCTTACGAAAGAAGCGGGGAAAGAGCAGTATATCGTTCCCTACCTCATTTCATCCCACCCCGGAAGCACGCTCGACTCGGCGATCGAGCTCGCGCTCTATTTAAAACGCAATCACCTCAACCCCGAGCAGGTTCAGGACTTTTATCCGACTCCGGGAACGGCATCGACCTGTATGTTCTTCACGGGTATCGACCCGAACACGGGAAAAGAGGTTTACGTCGCGCGTGATTATTCCGAAAAGCAGATGCAACGCGCGCTTCTTCAGTTCGCCCGCCCCGCAAACGCTCCGCTCGTACGCAAAGCGTTGAAAAAGGCAGGCAGGGAAGACCTCATCGGATTCTCGAAGGATTGCCTCGTCCGTCCCGAAATGCATAAGCCCGACGGCAGCTTCGCAAAAAAACGCGATTCCCGTCCGAACCCGAAATCAAACCCAAAAAAACACAAAAGAAGATAAAACAAAGCGGTTCAACCTCTAAACGAGATTGAACCGCTTTTTTCGTTATTATCCCGCGGGAACGGCGGGTTCGGTCGGAAGCTCGGGTTCGGTAGAAGCGTCGGGATCAATCCAGTTATCGTCTGCAAAAGGATCGTCGGGCTCGTTCTTCATATAATGCTCGATGCAAACTCTGTTCGAGGGCTTCGAGCTTGAATATCCGAAGTTGTATCCCTCGGGGAGCGCATTCTGGAAGAAAGGAACGCCCGTGCTCGTCGGGTAGACGTAACCTGCAGGAACGTCCATATAGGTGAACTGAGCGTCGCCGATCGTGACCTTGCCCTTGAGCGCACGGTCCTCGATCGTGAGCTTACGAAGTCCAACGTCGACGAGGTTCGCCTCGGGACATTCACAACCGTCAAGACAGAGCGCGTTCGTGACCTTGTCCCATTTTACCATAACGTGAACGTCACAGTATTCCGCGGGGGCTTCGAGCTTGTTGAACATACCCTTTGCGATACAGCTCATACCGCCTTTTTTGTGGTAAAGGTCGTTTCGGCACGCTTCCGTGGGAATCTTGCCCGAAACGGTGCAGTATTCTGCCGTTACCATAGAAGAGGGATATTCGAATTTCTTCGTGTAAGAAATTCCGTTATCATTATAATATTTATAGATCTCGTCGAAAACGCTGTCCCAAAGCGAAGCGGCGCTGTTGCCTGAAGTCGTTATAACCTGATTGAGGTCATATCCGTACCAGCAGCACGCGACGAAATCGGGCGTGTAACCTGCGAAATAAACGTCCTTCTTATCCGAGGTCGTACCGGTCTTGCCCGCAACCTCGACGCCGTATTTTTTGTAGAAATTGATTCTCGATTTCGCGGTACCGTAGGAGCCGGTAACGACGTGGGTGAGCATATTCGTGAGAATTGCGGTCGTGGTTTCCTTGTACATAACGTCGTGCTTTTCGCTGTTGTCAAGAATAACCCTGCCCGTGCTGTCGCGAACGACGGAATAGGTACGCGCTTTTGAGGTGACACCGTTGTTGGCAAGCGTTGCATACGCCTGAGTATGCTCGCGGACGCTGACACCGTAGGTAAGACCGCCGAGCGCGAGAGGCGAGGTGTTCATATCCGAGAACACGCTTCCGTCTGCTCTTGTTTCAAGGTCGACGAGCGAGGTATAACCGTAGGATTTGAAGTTCTTGTAGACGTTTTCAACACCCATATCGAGGCAGAGGTCTACTGCGACGGTGTTGAGCGACACCTGGATAGCATAGTCGAGCGAAACGAGACCTTTGTAGGTTCTGGTTGAGTTCTGAGGCCAGTATTTTCCCGTTTCTTCATAGTAGACGGGCGGAACGTCATCAACGGGCGTGCCCGCGGAGATATAGCCCTGATCGAGTGCGGGGGCGTAGATCGAGACGGGTTTTATTGAAGAACCGCACTGACGTTTACTGTGCGTTGCACGGTTGAGTCCTCGGCTTTCGTTCTTCTGACCGAGACCGCCGACGATCGCAAGAAGATCGCCCGTGTCGGGGTCCATGATACAAATTGCCGACTGCGCCTGCATACCCTTCGTCGAGGGCCATTTACTGCTGTCGGTGAAAACCTTTTCGGCGCAGTTCTGAATAACGGGGTCCATACAGGTAACTATCTGCAACCCGCCCGAATAGAGAACTCTCGATGCGGTCGCTTTGTCATAACCGTATTTTTCCATAAGGTCGGCAACGACGTCGTCCATAACAGCGTCGATGTAATAAGAATGGACGGTTTCCGAATATTCCTCTTGGCTTCCGTCCGCAAGCTTGATGGGCGCGTCGTAATACTGCGCGAACTGCTCCTGCGTGATCTTGCCCTGCTCGAGCATAAGCTTCAAAACGAGGTTTCGTCTGACGAGGTTGTTTTTCGGGTTGGAGATCGGGTCGTAATGGGTCGGCCATTTGCCGATTGCGGCGATCGAGGCACATTCCGCAAGGTTGAGCTCGTGCAATTCTTTTCCGAAATAGGTTTCCGCCGCAACGCGGACACCGTAAGAGCCGTGGGAGAGATATATCGTGTTGAGATACATTTCGAGTATCTCGTTTTTCGTGTATTTGCTCTCGACGTTGAAGGCACGGAAGATTTCCTGAACCTTACGCTGGATGGTCGCTTCGTTCTCGCCCGTAACGTTTTTTATCAACTGCTGGGTTATCGTCGAGCCGCCGCCGTAGTTCGAGCTCGTCGGTACGAAGAAGTTGTAGATTGCCGACGCGGTTCTCGTCGTATCAAAACCGCTGTGCTCACGGAAACGCTGGTCCTCGACGGCGATATAAGCATCGATCAACTGCTGGGGAATATCCTGATAGTTGACCCAAAGACGGTTTTCGCTTCCCGCGAGGGTATCTTCCTCAAGCAAAACCTCCTTGCCGTCGGAATCGACGTAGTACATCGTCGTCGCAAGAGCCGAGTCGAACTTCAGGTTATCGAGCCCCGTGAAGTTCGGATCGACGTAGTTCTTGATATAAACGATGAACGCGATAACCACGACCGTGCCGGTGATGACACCGACAACGAGAACGGTCAAAAGGATGTTCATAATATAGGTAAGGATTTTGCGCAAAACGAACCATATGCCCGAGAGCGTGGTTTTTGCCGCGCGTGAGGTCTTGCTTTGCGGCTTGCGCGCTTTTTTCGGCTTTTTGCTTTTCTTTTCCTTATCCGCTGTTTCGATCTTGTCGAACGTTTTCGTTCCGCCGTCGGTCGTTGCGTTTGTGTTGACGGGCGAAAAATCCCTCGTGGAAACGGGGTCCTGTTCGATCGTATCGCTGTTTTTGTTGAAATTTTCCTGCATAGCGTTTGAAAATTCCTTTCTGGTTATTTGACGGCTATGTTTTCTTCACCCATGATTTCTTTTAACTGCCGTATGATTCTTTCGGAAATAGAAGCCGTTTTTCCTTTTACGGCGCAAAGCCGTTTTTCGGATTCAAAATAGACGACTATCCTTGCGCCGCCCGACGTTCTCGAAGCAAGCTCGATCGCATCGTCAAGACGGAACGAGTTCTCGGGAGTGGCTTTGATATAAAGCGATTTTTGCGCTTTGCTTTCGTCAGCCAACGGCTTTTTCGTGATTGTCGCCGATTTCACTGCATCCTCGGGAGTCGATACCGACTTGAGAAGAATCGTGATGCTGTCGGACGATTCGTCGCCGTATGCTTCTTTTATCTCGGGAGTTCCGACGAAAACAAAAACCTTGTTTTCGGATATGAGAGAGTTCGCCTCGGGGTAGAGAGAGGGGAAAACGATAATTTCGACTTCTCCGTGCTCATCCTCCGCCGTTATAAAAGCCATCATATCATTTTTTTTCGTAACTTTTGAGCGTTTTTTTGTTACAAGACCGATAAATTTTATCCTATCCGTCTTTTTAAGAGTTCCTTTTTCTAGACGCTCACGGAGCTCTTCGACGTTGAGTGCTCCGATGTTTTTTGCGGTTTCCTCATATCCGTCGAGGGGATGACCCGAGAAATAAAGTCCGGTCATCTCCTTCTCGCCCGAGAAAAGCTCGTTCTGTGAAAACTCGGGAAGGTCGGATTTCGGGAACTCAAAAGCCGATTCGCTCTCGACCATACCGCCGAAAAGACTTATCTGCCCCTCGCTTTGACGGTTTTTGTCACGTGAGACGGTCTCAAGCGCAGAGGAAAGTCCCGCGATCATCCTGCTTCTCGGGAGCGAGAAGCAATCAAGCGCGCCTGCGGTTATGAGCGACTCGAACGATTTTGAGCTTCCGAACGACGCACATCTCGAAATGAAATCCTCGATGCTCGAAAATTCGCGTCTGAAACGCTCGTTTATTATCTTGTCGGCAAAAAGCTCGCCGACGTTTTTGATAGCGGCAAGTCCGAAACGAAGGTCGTTCCCTTCGACCGAAAAACTGCCGAAGCTGCGGTTTACGTCGGGCGGAAGAATTTTCATACCCATTTTTCCGCAGTCGGAAATATATTCTCCGATCTTTTCGTTCGAGCCCATTACCGTGTTGAGAAGTGAGCACATATATTCGCGCGGGTAATGGCATTTCAGCCATGCCGTGCGGTAAGCGACGACGGCATAAGCCGCCGCGTGGCTTTTGTTGAATGCGTATTTTGCAAACTCGTTCATTTGCATGAACACTTTTTCGGCGGCACTCTCGTCAACGCCGTTTTTGATTGCGCCCTCGATGAAAATACCCTTTTCTTTTGCCATGACCTCGGGCTTTTTCTTCGCCATGGCACGGCGTACGATGTCCGCTCTGCCGTAGGAATACCCTGCGAGCTTTCGGCAGATCTGCATTACCTGCTCCTGATAGAGCATAACTCCGCAGGTAGGCGCGAGAATTTCTTTTAGTCGTACATCCGCATATTCCGCACGCTCGGGCTCGAGTCGGTTTTTCAAAAACGTGTCGATCGAAAGCGCGGGACCGGGACGGTAAAGTGATATAACAGAGATGATGTCCTCGAGATTTTTCGGCTTCAGCTTCGAAAGAAGATGGCGCATGCCCTCGCTTTCAAGCTGGAAAATACCGATTGCGTTTCCGTCGGAAAGCATTTCGTAGGTTGCCGGATCGTCAAGAGGAAGAAGCTCCGCCGAAAAATCGGGGATTTTTTTCTTTATCTGTTCTTCGGTGTTTTGGATTATCGACAAGAAGCGAAGCCCCAGAAAGTCCATTTTGAGCAATCCGAGGTCGGCAACCGTGTTCATCGGGAACTGCGTAACGACTGTGCTGTCGTTAACCGCGAGCGGAAGATAGCTCGTAAGCGGTTCGTCGGTGATAACAACGCCCGATGCGTGTGTTGATGCGTTTCTCGGACGGCCCTCGAGCTTTGATGCAAGGTCGATGAGCCGCTTTGCGGCAGGGTCGTTGTCATATCTGCTTTTCAGCTCGGGATTTTCCTTGAGCGCCGATTCAAGCGTGACGTCGAGGTATCGAGGAATCATTTTTGCGATCTCGTCGACCGAGGCGTAGCTCATTCCGAGCGCGCGGCCCGTGTCGCGCACCGCCTGACGGCAGGCGAGCTTACCGAACGTAATTATCTGAGCGACGTGCGATCTTCCGTATTTCGAGGCAACGTATTCAATAACCTCGCCTCGTCTCTCGTCGCTGAAATCAATATCAATATCGGGCATACTGACTCTCTCGGGATTCAAAAATCGCTCAAAGAGAAGTCCAAACCGTATCGGGTCGACCTGAGTAATTCCGAGCGAATAGGTACAAAGACTGCCCACCGCACTACCTCTGCCCGAGCCCACGGGTATGCCGTTTTTTCTTGCGTAGTTGACGAAATCCCAAACGATGAGGAGATAGTCGTCAAACCCCATTTCGTGTATGACCGAAAGCTCAAAATCGATCCTTTCGCGGTATTGCGAAATATCCTCGCAAAGACGCCCTTCGCGCTCGAGCTTTTCGATTCCGTCGTCACAGAGCTTTTTGAGATAGCTCTGCGAAGTATATGGTGCAGGCGTTTTGAAAGCGGGAAGGTGCATTTTGTCAAATTCAAAGTCGAATTTGCACGCTTCGGCAATCTTGACCGTGTTTTCGACCGCTTCGGGAACGTCGCGGAAGAGCATCTCCATTTCGGAGACCGATTTTATATAATGCTCGCTTCCGTCCATACCGAAACCGACCGAGTCAACGGTGTTGCCCGTCGCAATCGCGGAAAGAAGCTTTTGTACTTGTGCATGGCTGCGCGTGAGATAATGCGCGTCGTTGGTCGCGACGAGAGGGATATCGAGCTCGCGCGAGAATCGGATGAGGGCGCGGTTGACCTCCTCCTGACCGTCGATTCCGTGGCGCTGGAGCTCGAGGTAGAAGTTGTTTCTCCCGAAAATACGGTCGAAAATGATGATTCGTTCGCGCGCGAGAGACATATCGTTCGCAAGTATCGCTTTCGGGATACTTCCCGAGATACAGCCCGAAAGAGCAATCAACCCCTCGGAATGCTTTTCGAGCATCTCCATGTCGGTTCTCGGCTTTTGGTAGAATCCGACCGTAAACGCCTTCGAGACGATAGCCATGAGATTTTTATAACCGACGTCGTTTTTCGCAAGAAGAACGAGGTGGGAATAGTCCGAGTCAAAAAGTCGGTCCTTCTGCTCCATCGATCGCGGTGCGACGTAGACCTCGCATCCGATTATCGGACGGACGCCCTTGTTTACGCACGCTTTGTAGAAATCGACCGCACCGTACATAACGCCGTGATCTGTGATCGCGACGGCGTTTTGACCTGCGTCGAGGACGGCATCGGGAATCTCGTCGATTCGGCATTCACCGTCAAGCAAGCTGTATTCGGTATGAAGATGAAGGTGAACGAACCCCATGAGATTTCCTTTTTTACTGATTTTTTTGGAGCGTTTCCGCTATCTGGACGAGTTTTCTGAACCTGTGGTTAAGTCCCGATTTACTAACCGAGCCGCGGAGCTGCAAAAGAAGCTCGTTCAAGCTCATGTCGGGATTTGCGAGCCGAAGCTCGGCGCACTCGCGAAGCTCGGGCGCAAGGTTTTGCATAACGCCGTATTTCTGAATAATTTTTATGGCTTCGCATTGCTCCGCCGCGGCGCGTGCGATTCTGTCGAGGTTTGCCGTTTCCGCGTTGCAGAGACGGTTCGCTGTGTTACGCACCTCGCTCATGATTTTTGTGTTTATTATTTCGAGCGCCGCTTTTGCACCGCCCATGAAGGCAAGAACGTCCTCGATGCTTTCGCTCGCTTTGTAATAGAGAACCGGTCTGCCGCGCCTTACCGAACGCTTCGGAGTCAGGTCCGCGGAATTGAGGATTTCTTCGATATAATCTGCATATTCATCGTCGGGGAGAACGAAAGAGAGCATGAAATTTCTTCCCGGTGCGCTTATACTTCCGCACCTGAGGAACAGTCCGCGCAAAAAACACCCCGTGTCTTTGTCGCAATGGTGAACACACGCCCCGAAATTCTTCCCGAGCTCAATATTTTCTTTGCAACAGCTCTTTTTCGCTTCAAGCGACGAGAGCTGTGTTTTTATTTCGGAGGAAAAAGACATTTTACCACCTGTCAGTTGATTATCCTGATTTCGGGCTCGAGTCGTACGCCCGTCTTTTCGAAGACTGTGTCGGATACGAGCTTAAGAAGATTTATAACGTCGGTTGCGGTCGCGCCGCCTTTGTTGATAACGAACCCCGAGTGCTTTTCGGAGACCTGCGCACCGCCGACCGTGAGCCCCTTGAGTCCGCATTGCTCGATAAGCGCACCTGCAAAATGTCCCTCGGGACGCTTGAACGCGCTTCCGCAGCTCGGATATTCGAGCGGTTGGTTCGTTTTTCTGCGTAGCATAAGTTCGTCCATAAGTGCGCGGATATCGCTCTTTACGCCCGATCTTCCTCTGAATTCCGCAGAAATAAGTATAAGCTTTTCGCGCGCCATACGGCTTTTTCTGTATGCAAATTCCATTTCTTCACGGGAAAGGGTTATGATTTCAAGTGCTTCGGTGATGAATCTTCCGCTGACGAAAACCTGCGAGATCTCGCCGCCGTATGCGCCCGCGTTCATAAAAACACCGCCGCCGATGCTTCCGGGGATGCCGTAGCAAAATTCAAGCCCCGAAATTTCGTTTTCGCACGCTACATTCGCGAGCGTCGAGAGGGTCTCGCCGCAAAAAGCTGTGATAACTCCGTTTTTCACGGAAATGCCCTTGATTCCGTTCAACGATATTACCACGCCGTCAAATCCCGAGTCGGGGAAAATGAGGTTCGAGCATTTTCCGACGGTGATATATCTTTCGCCGACAGAGTTCAAATGATGCAAAAGCTCGAGTAACTCGGACTCGCTTTTCGGCTCGGCAAAATACTTCGCGTTTCCGCCTGCCTTCATCGAGCAGTAGGGCGCGAGATTTATATTTTCGGATAAAGTAAATGAAGTTTTTTCCACTTATTCGTCATCCTCTCAGATATTTAAAAAGAAACACATATTATTTCATCATCAATTATACTATAAAAATTATGCAAATACAATAAAATTTCCAAATATCTTCGAAAAAATAATATTTTTTTGTATATTCTATTGACGATTGCGAAAAAATTTGTTAGAATTAGTGACGAATATGTTAGATAGGTGTAGTGTGTGGAAATTTCCTTGTAACACCGTTACGGTTTTTTGAACTCAAAGAGCGCACACGGACCGAAAGGGTTTACGTTAATGTATCACTACTTAATACTGTTCATAATCAGTATGTTTCCGATCGTGGAGCTTCGAGGCGCGATTCCTTATGCAGAAGTTCAGAATTTGAATATGCTGCTCAGCAGTATTATTGCCGTTGTCGGTAATTTACTGCCCATACCGTTCCTGCTTCTCTACGGCGGTCGTGTGTTGAGATTTTTCGCGAAGTTCGATAAAATCGGATGGCCGTTCCGCAAGATTCTTGAACTCGGCGAGAAAAAGGCGGCGAAGAAGATCAAATCCATGGAGAAAAGTCTTTTCTTCGCGTTGCTCACTTTCGTTGCGATCCCGCTTCCCGGCACAGGTGCCTGGACGGGCGCGCTTGTAGCAATCACGTTAAATCTCGATTTCAAAAAAAGCTTTTGGCCCATCGCGTTGGGCGTATTGATCGCAGGCGTCATCGTTGCTCTTGCTTCTCTTGGTGTCGGTGCGATGGTAAGATCCTTGTTTTAAAAAAATTGTCAAATAAAAGAGGGGAGACTCACTTATGAAGAAAACAAGACTCGTTGCGTTTGTGCTCGCGTTAGTTCTTCTCGCGTGTACTTTCGCTGTTCCCGTATCCGCAGAAAGCATAACCTTTAAGCCCGAACTTTCGAACGGTAAGATTTATGGTATTCCCGTTGGCGCTACCGTCGGCGTTCTCAAAAACGCTTATTATAACGCGGTCGTTGAAGTTACCAATGCGAATGGCGTTGCTCTTGCAAACCACGAAATGATCGGTACCGGCTACTTTGTTAAGATCAACGGAATTTCTTACACCGCTGTTGTTTTTGGTGATATCGACGGTGATGCTGTTCTTTCTACCGCTGACTACATTTTGGTAAAACGTGCGTACCTCAGTACGTACGAAGCAAGCAACCTTGCACTCGAAGCAGCAGGTGTCGGCCACTTCGATGATGAAGGAAAACTCGGATCTATGCACTATATCATGGTCAAGCGTGCTTACATGGGCACCTATGATATGAATTCGAAGTACAACTGTGATCCGTACGATCCTACGCAAGATGAATCCGGCTGGACTGACGGTTGGGTATAATACCTTAAAATCAACGAAAGAAAATCTCCTGTGTTTTTGCACAGGAGATTTTAATTTTTAATTGATATGCTCGAGCTTGACTCTGTGCTTGAGCGAGCACAGTATCTCGTAGTTGATCGTTCCGAGCGCGCTTGCAAGAGCGTCAATGTCGTCGCTCGATTCAAAAATAAACGCTTTGTCGCCGGCTTTGCAGTCAAAATCGTTGCCGACGTCGATCATGCACATATCCATGCAGATCCTACCGACGGTCTTGAATTTTCGTCCGTTGACCTTGATGAGCTCTTTTCCGGAATAAACTCTTGAAAATCCGTCCGCGTAACCGATGGAAATCACGGCGATCTTCGTGTCGCGTTCGGCTTTGTATGTGCATCCGTAGCTCACCGAGTCGCCTGCTTTGAGCTCATGCACGGCGCAAATGCGTGCAGATAACTTCATAGCGGGGAGAATGTTCTCGTCCTTCACTTCCGCCGAGGGGAAAAGACCGTAGAGAATGATTCCCGCGCGTACCATGTCAAGATGCATCTCGGGGTACCTTAGCGTTGCCGCGCTGTTACAGCAATGCTTCGTTCCGACGTTGATGCCTCGAGCGTGAAGCTCGTCAAGAAGCATCTCAAAGACCGAAAATTGCGCCTGCGTGAACGCTTTGTCGATGCCGTCACTGTCGGCGAAATGAGTGAAAATACCCTCGATAACTATGTTTTCAAGCTTTTCGATCTCGCCGATCTCGTCGGCGGCTTTTTTTACGTCATCCTTTGAATGGCAGTAAATACCGAGCCGCGACATACCCGTATCGACTTTAATGTGGATACGTATCTTTTTGCTTTTAGAAATTTCTTTTGCATATTCAAAGCTGTCAGCCGTCTGAATAAATCCGCATTCCGAAACCTCGTTCATAAGCGAAGCATCCGTCGGACCGAGAATAAGTATATTCCCGTTGATGCCGCTCTCCTTGAGCTCAAGCGCTTCGCTGAGACAGGCAACGGCAAAGTCGCCGCAGCCGAAATCCGAAAGCCGTTTTGCAACCGCGTCGGCGCCGTGACCGTATGCATCCGCCTTGACAACTGCCATGACACGCGCGTTTCCGACACGCGATTTTATGTAATTGTAATTCTTAGCGATGCGGTCAAGATCGACCTGCGCCTTAACTCTGTGCTTCATAAAGCTCAAGCCCGACGACGTCAAAAGAAAAACGCCGTCCGCTTTCCTCCGTTTCAATGCGTTCTATAACGCTTTTATCCTCATTATAATACACCATTATCACCGTTTCGTCAATAGTGTACTTTTCTCCCTGCTCGGTGAGTATTCGCGATTCGGGGGATGAAGCGATGTGCAGTATGGCGTCGATGAACGATTTTTGAGCAGGGAAGAGCTCTGCTTTTACTTCTCTCTTGAAGTCACCGACGTGCGCGGTGCATCCGTCTTTTCGGAATTCAAGCATGACGCCCGAGAGCGAGTCGGGCTTTTCAAACGTAACGGCGCATCCGTTTTCCGTGATATCAGCGGTGAACGTTGCCTCGGTGTCAAGGAGATTGGCTTTTATTTTCAACGGTAATCTGAAATCCGATTTTCCTTCTCCCGACGAACACGACGCGAGAAACACGAGCATAAAAGCGAGAACAAAGACCGAAAGCTTTTTCATACAAATCATCCTTTCAAAGAAATAACTTTTTTCTCCGATAGATTGATATGCATTTTTTTGCTCGTTATGCTAAAAGCATCCGTTGTCCTTCGGCAGGGAGAGGATACCGTTTTGATAGATGGGGAGGACGCGGTTGTAGATATAATTCTTGCCGAAAAGCCCGAAAATCACGTCGTTTTCGCAAGGAATCAGCATTCTTAGCGTGTAGCCGCTCCCGAGAATCGCGCTCTGCTCGATTCCGTCTTTTGAGACCGTGACCGTGCGCGTTCTTCCGCTTTGCGTTACCATAGCAAAAAAATCGTTTCTCGGGTTTATGAAATCCGTGATGATCTCTCCGCATTCCGCCTGACATATCTTGGCGACACGTCTTCCGCAGGTGTCAAAAAGACAGGCGTGTTTCGGAGTGACGCCGACGATATACTCCTCGTTCCCGATCCGCGTGAGCGAAGCGTCGGTGAACTCACTCGGACTGACGGAAAACGATTCACGATTTACCGCGCAGTTGCATCCGCACCCGCACCCGCAATTGGTTTCGTCGTTGCAGGATTGCTCAAGCTCGACATAACCCATTTCCGAGAAGTTTTCATCAAGAAAATACAACCTCGCCTGATTGCAGCAGCCGAGCGCGGTCATATCTTGACACGATCCGTTGCTTCGCAGCCGTCTGTAAGGACGGAGGGTGTCAACGCATCCGCAGCTCATTCCGTTTTCCTGAAAAACGTGTATTTTACATTCGATTCCGTCGGTTGCGTACGTCGTTTCGTTTCTCGTAATAGCCGAAACCGCCGCAAGCGAATTCGGGAGAATAAACCGTCTGTATCCGAAGGCGTTCAAAATCATCAACTCCTAAAAGATTCCGCTTGATTTTTTTTTGAGTTTATTATAGTATATATTTATGCAGGATGAATATATATGTTTCGATCACGATTGAGGTAAAAACGATGAAAAAAAGGATAACTGCGTTTTTTCTTGCCTTTTTGATAAATTGCATATTTTTGCCGAATTTGTCGGTTTTTGCCGTAGGAGAAGTGAATCTTGCGAAAGATGTAAAATACTCCGTTTCAACCGGCGAGCCGATAACGCTTTCTTATTCCGGATTTTCCGAAAACGGTGAAAAATTCGAGACGGATAACGGTCAGCTTTCGGACGGAAAGCTAGCTTCCGCTTCACGCGATGAGGGTGCGTGGTACCGCGCCTACCGAGGAAAAAGCCGAACCGTCGTTTTCGACCTTTCGGAGAGGGTTGCGGTCACGGGAATAAAAGCGTCTTTCTTGAACGATAAAAACGAAAAAATAACCGCGCCGAGATACATAAAAATCTTCCTCTCGGATGACGGAGTGCGATATGCTTCGGCTTCGGAACAGACGATTGATTATAATAGCAACGTTGACGAACCGACGCGCGCTGAATTTGCAGTAAAGCTGTTGAGAACCTACGCGGCTCGATATGTGAAGATCGAATACAGCGTCGATGTTTTCTCTTATTGCGACGAGATCGAAATTCTCGGACGCAAAATGCTCAATGGCCGCGAAACGAAGGTTAACCCGACGAACGCTACGCAGTCGAGCAGCTTTCTCACCTCCGTTTCGGGCGTAACAAGTATCGTGAAGCTGAACAACGGTTATATTGAGGACACGTCTGATATCTCATTCACCGAGGAAAAGCTTCTTCCTTACGTTGCTTACGTCGGAATCAACGGTGAACTGACGGGGAAAATGTTCGACTCGATCCTTCTTTCACCGTTCAAGACGGCTTACCCCTCGGGCGGAACTCTTTTCGCGGACGTGGAAAAGAGCGCGGTTATGTCGGACTTCGAGCTTTATTTTGACTATATTTTCAAGGACGGCGGTGACCTTTCGGTCCTCGACCAAACCGTTGGAAAAGCGTATGCCGCGCTTGGCATAAAAGACAAGTTCAAGGTTTTTCTCTCACTTCCGTATCCGAACGTGAGCGAGACCCCGTTCGGCGATATCAACTCCGATGGAAGTGATGAAAATTCAAAAACGCGCGAGGAAAGAACCGCGATTGCAAAATGGTATATCAACAAATGTATTTCCGCGTTTTTGAACAACGAGTATAAAAACTTGACTCTTGCGGGCTTTTCGTGGTGCTGTGACGAGGTCGAATTCTCAAACTCCGACCATGAACTTGAGTTTATTCAGAACGTGAACCGTTATATAACGCAAAAACGCGTCCAGCCGATCCTTTCGTTTGGCTATCTTCACGGCGGATTTGATATGTGGAAGGAGCTCCGATTCGGCGGTGCACTTATGAGCTCGGGCTATTCCGACCCCGAGAACGGCTTCCCGCGCGAGATGCTTGCCGAATATTCGGGTACGCTCAAGAACAACTCTCTCGGAACGGAAATTGAGCTTCCGTCGGAATCGCGTTTTGGCGGTGACGACTACGAATCCGCTTGCACGGAATATGAAAATAACCTTTTTTACGGTTACAAGACCGGCTATATGGCATCGCTCAAGATGTTTTCCGAGTCGGGCGATTCTGCGATGAATCTCTTTTGCCGTTCGGACATAAGTACGCCGAAGGGCATCTATCTCCGCCGTCTTTATGATATGACCTATTCCTTCCTGAGGAATACGTACAAAAACAAAGCACCGACGATTTCGGTCTCCGATCTCGAGCTTATTTATGGCGAAGAACGTATCATGACAGAGATAACCGTCGAGGACTCAGATTCTCACTGGGACGATCTCTTGATACAATTTACCGAAAAACCGAAAAACGGAAAGGTTACGGTTTCTGCAGATAAGACGACTCTTATTTTCCACCCCGATACGGGCTTTATCGGAGAAGACAGCTTTTCGGTCCGAGTGACCGACGGATTTAACGTTTCGGATGAAATCAAGGTGACGGTTACGGTGAAAAACGATGCCGTTTCGGATACTTTGTCGCCCGAGACGTCCGACTCTGATATGAATGAATCCCCGAACGAGGAAGAGAAAATCTCGGTTCCTCCGTGGCTGATGATCCTCGTTATCGTTTTGATGTCCGCGATGATTGCAGTTGCCGTTGCGGTTATAATCAAATCGCTCAAAAAGAATTAACGAAAAAAAGGTTGTGAACCGAATCACAACCTTTTTTGTTTTATGAGAGCCCGAAGCTTATGCCGATGGCGCTGTTGACCTGACGCATCGTGTTTTCGTCGAGCGAGCCCATCCGCTCCTTGAGACGGCGTTTGTCGATGGTACGTATCTGCTCGAGCAAAATCACGGAATCCTTTGCGAGCCCGCAGCTTTTGTCGTTATAGATACCCTCGCTTGCGGAAATCGAAATGTGAGTAGGTAATTTTGTTTTGTCCGTCTTACTCGTTATCGCCGCCGCGATTACCGTCGGACTGTATTTGTTTCCCATGTTGTTTTGGACGATAAGCACGGGGCGCACACCGCCCTGCTCGGAACCTACAACAGGACTGAGATCCGCGTAGTAAATATCTCCTCTGCGTATTCCGTCCTCGCTGTTTTGCATCTTCAATGTTGAACACTCCTCATGATTGAACTTGGTATAAGAATATGCAATTTATGTCTGCAAGGTTAGTTTTGCCGAGCGTGAACACGTTTATTCGAAAAAAGAAAAAAGCAACCTCGTTTTTCGCGAAATTGCTTTTTGGCTTGGTTTACATAATTAATCCAATGTTGTGAATGACGAGAAGTATTCGTTGAAGAACTCCGACGTTCCCGTGGGGACGAGTCGGAACTTAAACTCTGCAAATTCGGGGCTGTAATTTGGGTCGAGCGTGACCGAGCGAGAGAACCAGATTCCGTTTCTTGCACTCGTGCCGGTTTTAAAGGTCACCGAGGAGTAATTGATTCCCGACTCGGAAATGACCTCGTAGTATCTCTCGGCGCGCTCGAAAAACTCGGGAACGCTCTGTATGCCGTTGAGGGTTATTTCAAAATCAACGTTACCGTAGAGCTTGTCTCCGCCTGCCGAAAAGAGGTTTTCGTTCGGGAGGAAGGTGAACCGTTCGAACTCGACCGAGAATCCGTCCGACGGGAAGCTTTTCCTCAAAATATCCGTAAATTCAAGCACATACGGCTCGGACGCCTTTTGTTTTGCGATGCCGATAAAACCGTCGCGGACGTTTCCGTTCGTGTAAGATATCGGGGCGCCCTCCGTCGGGAACTTCGTGCTTTTCGCCTCGATCGAGTAGGTCTCGGTCTCAAAATCGTATTTGATGTTTGAGAACTCAAAACGTCCAAAGAACTCATCCTCGTTTTTTGGATAAATACCGTCGGCGTATCCGTTGATCGTGTCTCTTGCCGTCAGCGCTGTAAAAGGGTTTCCGACGAGCAAAAACGAAAGTGCCGCGCAAGTTATCGCACCCGTGCAAAAAATCGGAGTACCGAGCTTGCTTTGCTTTTTGATGAACCTTGCGCCTATCTCGAAAATCGCGCAGGCAAGTAGACATAATGCGGTGAATATCAATACGGTCTTCATATTCTTGTTTTCGACCGTGTTGAGCCAGAATACCGTCACGCCGAAGCAGACGAGCTTCACGCTCGTTTTTGCATTAACGAACGCGCCGATACCGCAAAAAACCAAAAACACGGGCGTCATCGCGATTATTCCGACGGATTGACGGAACGTAAGTCCCGCAAAAAACGCGAGGAGTGCAACGACCGTAATTTTTATGAATTGTGAAGTTGAAGGATTTTTTCTGTTTTCGGAACGCATCAATATTCCTCCAGATTGTACGGGTTTGTGAGCTTGATGAGAAGTGCGGTGTCGTCGTCGGATTGCATCTTGTTGTTGCGCTCCGCACCGCAAACCGTGCATTTGTGAGTTATCACGAAGCCCTTTTTCGCGTTGACGGTAACAGCACTCGGACGCATAAGACCTCCGCAGTCGGAAGCGCGGTCGCCGGGATTCACGTCGAGATGCCTCGAATAGAGACAAAAAGGGCAGTGGTTTCTCGAGCTGTAACCGAGCGGCGGAACCTCTTTTCCGCAGTGTCCGCAGATAAATCCGCTGTCATTTTTTGTAAAAACCTTGTTTTCCATAAAGATAAATTCCCGAAACGATTGTAAAATTTTCTAAAAAGGGTTTTAATTTCAAATCGAATATAGTATAATACAATTTCAAAAGAAAATCAACCGCAAAGGAGATAAATATGGACAAAAAAGAGCAAATGACCGAAACTGCGCCCTGCACGTCTAGTCGACGCGGTGCCGTCGGCGGTCAGGCGATAATAGAGGGCGTTATGATGCGCAGTAAGGAATATACTGCGATTACCGTGCGCCGTCTTGATAATAAGAAAATTTCGGTTTCGAGAAAGGATAACAGCTCGATTTCCGATAAGTTTAAGTTTCTGAAATGGCCGATAATCCGCGGTGTCGTGAATTTCATCGAGTCGATGATACTCTCGTTTTCGACGATAACCGAGGGAACCGAGATGCTCGGTCTTGACGTTGCCGAGGAAGAGCAGTCGAAGTTCGACAAATGGCTTGAGGACCATTGCGGTAAATGGATCATCCCTGTCGTTTCGGTTATTTCGGTTATTCTCGGCGTTCTTCTTTCCGTCGGGCTTTTTATATGGCTTCCGACCTTTATCGGTGACCTTTTCTTCGGAACGCGCCGTCTTTCTGCCGATTTTGGTGCAGGCGCATGGAGAAGCATTGTCGAGGGCGTGATAAAAGTAGTTATCTTTATTGCTTACATCTGGCTTACCGCGCTTATTCCCGATATGAAACGCGTTTACATGTATCACGGCGCGGAGCATAAGAGCATTTTCTGCTATGAAGCAGAGCTCGAGCTCACCGTCGAAAACGTCAGAAAACAGTCGCGCTTCCACCCTCGTTGCGGAACATCTTTTATGTTCTCGATGATAATTCTCTCGATCGCGATCGGAATCATCTTCCTCTGGGCAGTCGAGACGGTCTGGCTCCGCAGCTTGCTGAAGATCGCACTTCTTCCTCTCACCGTCGGCATCGGCTATGAATTCATCCGCTATGCGGGCAAGCACGATAACGCGCTTATCCGCGCGCTTTCCGCTCCCGGACTCTGGATGCAGAACCTTACAACAAAAGAACCCGACGACGATATGATCGAGGTTGCAATCACCTCGCTCAAATCCGCGCTCCCCGAGGATTTCCCCGGATTTTATGAGGAAATGAAGGCGCTCTGCGAAGCGGAAGAAGCTTCGGAATCCGAACCCGAAGAAGAAACGAACCAACCCACCGAGGAGGCAGAAATTGAAGCTTAGAGATTACAGAACAAAACTCCGTGAAATGCTTTTGGAAATATCCCCCGATGAAGGCGACGTAATTGCCGATATGCTTCTCTGCGAGGCACTTTCGGTCGAGCGCGGAACGCTTCTCGCGATGCTTGACGATGAGGTTTCACGAAATATCGACCCCTTTGTAAGCGGTGCGGTTTTTGAGCTCTCGCTCGGAAAGCCCCTGCAGTACGTTCTCGGAAAATGCAACTTCTACGGCTATGATATTTTTGTCGGCGACGGCGTTTTTATACCGAGAAGCGATACCGAGATCGGCGTAAAAGCCGCCCTCGGCGTACTCAAGGACGGTGACCTTTTTGCCGATATATGCAGCGGAAGCGGATGCATCGCAAAAGCGATCGCTGCCGAAAAGCCGACCGTGAGCGGTTACGCTCTCGAGCTCTCGCGCAAGGCGTTGCCCTTTACCGAGAAGAACCTTGCCGAGCAGAAAAACGTCTCGGTCAGACGCTTTGATGCGCTTGACGAGGATGATTATATCGAGCTTGCATCTATCATCGAACGCCCTCTCGACCTCGTTATCTGCAACCCGCCCTATATTCCCACGGAAGACATAAAAACTCTTTCGGCTCAGGTCGGATTCGAGCCCGAAACGGCTCTTGACGGCGGCGAGGACGGACTCAAATATTACCGTATGGTGACTGCGCTCGTGCCCCATATCCTCAAAAAAGACGGCATACTTATCTATGAGATCGGTATCGGTCAATGCGAGGACGTTTCGAAAATTCTTCAGGAAAGCGGTTTTTCCGTCGCCGTGTTGCGTGATTACGGAAAAATCGACCGTATACTTTTAGCAAAAAGATGTTGACAATATGATAAATCCGTACTATTATTATATATTATATAGTAGTACGGATTTTTTTGTGCTGTTTTGGTGTTTATGAAAAGAATCGAATCACGCAACAACCCAACGATAAAAAATATAAATTCACTCCGCGAAAATCGTACCCGAAAGGAAGAACGGCTTTTTTATTTCGAGGGGGTTCACCTTCTCGAGGAATACCTCCGTTCGGGGAAAACTCCGAAATCGCTTTTTGTGCGCGAGGACGTTATCTCGCGTTATGCCGAGCTTATCGAGAAAGCTGATTGCGAGGTATATGAGGTCACTTCTGCGGTATATGATAAATTGACCGAGGAAAAAGCACCTCAGGGTATATTCACGGTTTCCGATTTTTTGGAAAACGTGGTTTTCCTCGATGAGACGAGCGTTACTTCGCTTTCGTCGATGATCGACGGAAATTCCGTGATGCTTTGCGACCTGCAGGATAACGGAAACGTGGGTACGGTGATACGTACTGCCGCCGCGATGGGATGCGACGTCATTCTCTGCGGAAGATGCGCCGACGTATATTCCCCGAAGACCGTGCGCGCGACGATGGGCGCGATATTCATGAACGGCGTCTACGTCTGTCCCTCCGCCGAGAGCGCGGTGAGAGCGTTGCGAGAGGACGGCAAGCGCGTCATCGCGACCACACTTACCGAGAACGCAAGAACACTCGGCGAATTTGAGATCAACCCGACCGATTGCTTCGTTATCGGCAACGAGGGCAAGGGTCTGACCGACTCGGTTATTCGTGAGTGTGATTTCACGGCGATAATCCCGATGTCGGGCAAGACCGAGAGCTTGAACGCCGCTTCCGCTTCTTCGATGATCCTCTGGGAAGCAAGAAGGGGGAGACGTTTTTGAAGGACGAAATACTTTATATATGGTTTCAGCAAGCCGTTGGATTTTACAGCAACTTGACGGCTGAAATATTCGGACGCTTCAAAAGCATATCCGAAATTTATAACTGCGACGATTTTTCTTTTCTCGGTTCAAAACGCGAGAAGTATATAACCCGACTTGAATCAAAGGATACCTCGTCGGCGTTCGAGGTATTGAAGCGCTGTCAGTCGATCGGCGCGAGCGTTACGGGATTTTATGACGAGCTTTATCCCGAGTCGCTCCGTAGGATTCAGACCCCGCCTGCCGTTCTTTATTCGATCGGCAAGCTGAAAAATCTCAACGGCGTTCCCTGTATCGCAATTGTCGGAACGCGGAAAATGACCGACTACGGCCGTGAGATTGCCGAGAATTTTGCCTATAATTTCTGCAAAAGCGGTGCTGTTGTAGTCAGCGGACTGGCGAGAGGCGTTGATACCGCGGCTCATCGCGGTGCGGTCATGGCTGACGGTTTTACCGTTGCCGTGCTCGGTAACCCGATCGGAGATATTTATCCGAAAGAAAACGTGAAAGCGTTCGA
>JAZRRU010000034.1:0-1951 GCA_045651025.1 Eubacteriales bacterium | reverse complement strand
TAGCTTATTTTGGGAACGTAAAGGGGGTGAAAAAGAGTTTTGTCGACTGCTATCAGATTCGTTCCAAACTCAAGTGTTTTAAGATTTTCGCAAAAATCGAAAGCTCCGCGTTCAATAACTTTAAGGCTGTCGGGCAAAGTTACGCTTTCGAGGTCCATACAAGCGCTAAATGCTTTGTGTTCAATGATCTTGACGCCTTCGGGAATTGTGATGGAAGTGATCGAATCTGCAGACTTGAACGCCATAATACCAATTATTTCAACGCTTCCGTCGTCGGGAATAACGGTTGTGGGAGTTGCAACGACAAGAGTTTTACTTCTCAGATCGACGATGCAGTTGCCTTTGTCCGAGTAATGAGGGTTATTCGGCGAAACTTCAACTTTAGCAAAGTTTTCACCGTAACTGCTATTAAAAGGCAGATGATGGATATTATTCACACTCGCGCCGTAATAAACGCTCTCGATCTTCGGGCACTGGCGGATGCATTCAAAGTCGACTTTCACGACGGTATCCGAGATAACCAATCTTTTGACGTATTTGCTGTTGAAATCGTGATCGTGGGGAACGTCTTCGGCATCCCAATAGCCTTTATTATACATTTCCGTTACGGGCAGACCTTCGTAGGTAGACGCGATATAAACGACCTCGTCGGTACAGCTTCCGTATCCGATAAAGGTTGCGCTCTGTCCGTCCTCGTTGATCTCATAAATGAGACCTTTACTTCCGTCATACACGGGCGAGCTTTCAACATCGTTACTGCTGTTTTCGGCACCGACGGCGGGTGGAATGTGTTCGTAATGCTCAATAATCACGGTCGCGGCGGGAACCATTGTTGCAACAAGCACCAGGCACGCCGCGATCGCAACGGCTATTTTGAGAACACGGTTTCGCTTTGTGAATTTATCGCTTGCTATATTGGCTGCGGGTTTGCGGGTATAATATTTCTCGGCTCCCGCAATGAATTTCTCGTCGATATAGTCGAGGGAATCGAGAAGTCGTTCGTCGTTCGTCTTTTTCATACTATAAAACCTTCCTTTCTTAATTCTTCTTTCAGTTTCTTTTTCATACGCGAGAGCGTCATTTTGGCTTTTCCCTCGGAAAATCCGGTGAGAGCGCTGATTCGCGGATAGCTTTCGTTGAAATAGAAACGGAGCACAAAAAGATCTCTTTCGGTTTCGGAGGATTTTTCGAGGAATGAGTTTATCACTCCGCCCGCGCGGCGCGCCTCGAATTCTTCGGCAAGGTCGCTGCCGTCATCAAGAATGGCAAGCAACTCTTCGCCCACCGTCTGAACCTGGCCGCCGCGTTTCCCCGCCAGATTTGCCCTTTTGCGGCTTTTGGCGATGTTGCGGACGATTCCCGAAAGATATGCGAAAAGACTTTGCGGCTTTTCGGGCGGAATCGAGTTCCAGAGGGCAAGCATCGCGTCGTTTATGCACTCTTCGCGGTCCTCGCGCCCGGGAAGATAAGTCGCGGCAAGGCGGTCGCAGTGCGCACCGTATTTTACCTCTGTTTCGCGGATGGCTTTTTCATTTCGGCTTTCGAACAGTTCGATTATGTTTTCATCTTTCATAGCGCTCCTCCTTTCATCAATTTGAATTACGTTTTCGGGGCCCTTCACCAATAAAGTTGCGTTTTTGCCCCCGACCGTAACGGATTTTTGAGAAAATTTTTCCGAAAAAAGATTTTTCGATGTGTTGCACAAAAAAGAAAGGAAGTTTTTGTGCATAACGACATGTTTATTTTAGCATGTTTTGCGGGATGAGTCAATAGAAATAAAAAAACAAGTCTGCCGTGATTGGCAGACTTGTCTGTTATATAAGATTGGTCAGAATATATTTTTCCGCATCGCGCAGGATTTGTCTTGTGTTTTCAAATGTCAGCGCGCGGCAGGCGTCTTCAAGCGGGAGGGATACAAAATGGCGGATCTCAAAACCGGGATTGTGCGCAG
>JAZRRU010000033.1:0-10926 GCA_045651025.1 Eubacteriales bacterium | reverse complement strand
CAAGAACCGCAACGATCATAAGCATGCCCTGGAAGAAGTCGGTCCAGCAAACCGCCTTGTAACCGCCGAGGAATGTGTAAACTATGAGTATCAAAGCGAAGATAAGCATTGCCGTGCTCTTTTCGATCTCGAAAAGAGAGGTGAAAACGTTCGCGCCCGCAACGAAAGCCGAAGCAACGTAAAGCGTGAAGCAAACGAGGAAAACGATAGCGGAAACGACCTGAAGCGATTTGCTCTTCGTCGCGAATCTGTTCGCAAGATACTGGGGAAGCGTGATGGAGTCGTTCGCCGCCTGCGAAAAACGTCTCAAACGTCTTGCGATAAGAATCCAGTTAAGCGCAGTACCGAGCGCGAGACCGATTCCGATCCACGCCTGACCGAGACCGAACGCAAGGATGCTTCCCGGAAGACCCATAAGAAGCCACGCGCTCATGTCCGATGCCTGCGCGCTCATAGCGGTGACCCAAGGACCCATGCTTCTTCCGCCGAGGAAGTAGTCCTTGTCGGTCTTGCTCTTCGAACGGAAGAAAAACGCGATGCCGATCGAAAGCATTGAAACAAAGTAAATTATGAGGGCAATTAATTCCCAATTCAAGGTAAAAACCTCACTTTCTTTCTTGAAAATATGAATTTGTGCGACAGTATAACACATTTAATTCGAAAATGCAACACCGTTTTACCAATTTAATTCAAGAAAGTGTATTTTTATACATTTTCATGCATTTGAAATTTAAAAAAATTCATCAGATTCGGTCTAAATGAGGAAAAGAGGTTGACAAAAAGAACGGTTTGATGTATTATATAGGATATCAAATTATAGACTCTTTTGATATCGTGCTCGGGACGTTGAGGTTCCGCACGGGATTTTAAACAGGGGCGTCCCTGTTTTTCATAGGATGTGGCACATCCTATGAAAGAAGCTTGACCGATATATTTCGGAGTTTCTCCGTGATATAAATATTTTAGAAAAGAGGAAACCTAAAATGACCAAACGTATTCTCGTTTTGGTTCTCGCTATGGCTCTCGTTGTTTGTGCATTCGCAGGCTGCGATAACACCGGCAACGACAATAGCGGCACCGAAAGTAGCCAGGTTGAACAGCCCAAAGCTACTTATCAGGATATCGATCTCAATGACGTTGTAGAACATAAAGATTTTACTTCCGTCTACTCTAAGATCGGTTCCAAAGTTACCATTGACATGGTAGAAGAAAATGAAGATACCGGCCTTGCTTACGCTACCGTTGACGGCGTTAAGTATGAACTCGGTATGGACTTCCTCTCCGGCGCAATGGTTTACAACACCAAAGTTCCCGCTGGTTCCGAAAAGTACACCACTGAAGAAGATGTCTTCAACGAATGGTGGAAGCTTTATATCCAGAGATGGAACTACCTCGCTCCCGAAGTTCCCCTTTACTCCAACCAGTACTTCGACCTTTACAACGCAAAGATCGAAGGCCTTGTTACCACTCCTTACTGGGCTCCTGCTGACGCTATCGTTGCAGCAACCGTTAAGGAAGGTGCTGACAACTCCGTAATTCTCGGTTCCGCAACCGAACTTTCCGGTGCGTTCCGTAACTCTTCCTGGGGTAAATCCTCTCCCGGAGCTTCCGACCTCGATATCCAGAACCTCGTTTCCGGTTACTCGACCGTTATGACCGACAAGTCCGGTAACATGATCTGGAACATGAGCACTCTCGCTGAAGAACCCGTTAAGACTCTTAACGACGACGGCACTCTTACTTACACCATCAAGGTTAAGGAAGGCCTCAAGTTCTCCGATGGCTCCGCTATCAACGCTAAGAACTTCATCGCAGGCATGCTCGCTAACTCCACCCCCGTTGCAGTTGCTGCAGGCGGCACCGGTGCTTCCGGTCTTTACAACGACGGCTACGAAGCATTCAAGGCATACGACGGCACCAACGACGGCGTTCTTGTTGAAACCAAGAACGACGCAGGCGAAGTTGTTTCTTCCGTTACCGCTTCCAAGTACTTCAAGGGCGTTAAGCTCCTCGGCGATTACAGCTTCTCTGTAACCTTCAAGGCAGACTACGCTAACTACTACTACGTAATGAGCTATGCAGGCTTCAGCCCTGATCCTATGGCTCTCTACCTCGGCGACAACGACATCATCGTTGCTGCTGACGGCTCCTGCGGTCTCTCTGACGGCTTCTACAAGACCGTTGAAAAGGACAAAGCTAAAGTTTACGTTATGAAGGATGTTATCATCAACAACCTCAAGTGGGACTCCAAGCTTCCTTACTCCGGTCCTTACACCGTTAAGAACTACGACGAATCCGCACTTATCGCTACCCTCGAGCTTAACCCCAACTATCCCGGTGACGATGCTCGCGGAAAAGCTTCCATCAAGACCATCACCTACATCAAGACTGAAACCGAAACCCAGATGGATAAATTCCTCAAGGGCGAAGTAGACATCATCGCTGGTATCACCGGCGCTGCTGAAACCGAAGCTGCTCTCAAGGCAGTTAAGGAAAATCCTGACAAGTACGCTGAAACTCACTATGACCGCGCAGGTTACGGTAAGCTCGCATTCCGTTGCGACCTCGGCCCTGCTGCATTCACTGAAGTACGTCAGGCAGTTATGTTCACCATCAACCGTCCCGAATTTGCTCAGGCATTCACCGGCGGTTACGGTACCGTTGTACACGGTCCTTACTACACCGGCTACTCTGCATATCAGGCAGTTAAGGATGACATCAACCTCAACCAGTACACCTACTCCAAGGACAGCGCTATCGACGTTCTTGTTAAGGGCGGCTGGATCTATGACGAAAACGGTAACCAGTTCGACGCAGGCGTAGACGCAGTTCGTTACAAGAAGCTCTCCGGCTACGAACTCTCGAAGGCAAACCTTGAGTACGCTACCGTTGACAAAAAGTACAAGACCGTTAAGATTAACGGCGAGTACTACATGCCTCTCGCAATCAACTACTACGGCACTCAGCCCAACGACGTAACCGACCTTCTCATCACTGCATGGCAGAACAATGCAACCGCTACCAAGGATATCGGTGCATACATTCAGTATATCTCCTGCGACTTCACCAGCGGTCTCTATGCTGAATATCTCCAGATCGAACAGTACGGTTGGAACGGCGTTGCTAAGTGTGCAGCGATCAACTTCGCTACCGGCTTCACCAGCACCATCTATGACTACTACTACTACTGGACCATCGATCCTGCATTCTATGCGGATTACTCCAACAACTACATCATGGATGAAGCTGACTTCTTCGAAAACTACACCAAATAATTTTTGAGTAGTATTTTCTGAGATTTCTTAAAAGCAATAAACGCGATAGGAACGGCATTTTTATGCCGTTCCTATTGTGGGATTTATAAGTCGTGAGCTTTTTGAAGAAAAAATCAAAAAGCATCGATTGTAAGGCGAGGACGTGTTCCCGAAAGGGAATTTTCCTTTCGGAGATGCATCCTCGCTCTACAAGTTAAAGCGATTTTTCATATTTTCTGAAGAAAAACGGAGGATATCAATGGGAAAATATATATTGAAAAGAATCGCGTATATTATACTCGTTTTCTTTCTTCTTTCGTTCCTTATCTATATGGTATACGGAATGCTTCCCGTAGACAAAGCAGCCGAAGCGGCAAGAGCCGAAATTACGGCAAACAAGAATATCGACTATAACGAACGTTATGAATATTGGTCGAAAAAATACGGTACAGACGGCACGAAGCTTGAACAGTACGGCCGTTGGCTCGGTATTTATCCTTATTCCGACGGTTCTTTCCACGGTCTTTTCACCGGCGACCTCGGTACGTCGAGACAGACGGGACGTCCCGTTTCGGAGGAACTTGTTGAACCGATGAAGAACACCGTGTTCATAAACATCTTTGCGACCGTGCTTGCGCTCGGAATCACGCTTCCTCTCGGTATTTACTGTGCGGTAAAACGCGGAAGTAAGCAGGACGTCGGCGTTCAGGTCGGAACGCTTGTCGGCTATAGCTTGCCTACGTTCATTATCGCGATCGTTTTCATCTGGATATTCTCGGTAACGCTGGATATATTCCCGGTTTCGGGTATGCAGACGGCAGGTTACCTCGAATGGTCGCAGTGGGATCAGTTTTGGGACAAGATGTATCACCTCGCGCTTCCTCTCATCGTTATGACCTTCACCTCGCTCGGCGGTATGACCCGTTACGTGCGTGCGGCGATGATCGAGGCGTTGAGCATGGACTACGTCCGCACCGCTCGAGCAAAGGGCTTGCGTGAAAAGGTGGTTATCTATTCTCACGCATGGCGCAACGCGCTTCTTCCCGTCGTTACCCTTATCGTCGGCTGGTTCCTCGGAATCTTCGGCGGTTCGGTTATGATCGAAAACATCTTCTCGCTCAACGGTATGGGTAAGCTCTATTTCGATGCACTTAACGCAAACGATAACGAAATTATCCTTGCAACTCAGATGTTCTACATAGCTATCTCGCTTTTCGGCAACCTCTTCATCGACCTTATCTACGGTGTTGTCGATCCGCGTGTACGTGTTAATAAGTAAAGGAGGCGGTATCTGTGTCTGACAATAAGAAAAAAGAAAACGGTACTGCCAACAAGAAGGGCTTCTTCGCGACTCTCGGCGGCTGGTTCTGCCGTATGTTCTTCGGCGCAAGCAAAACGCTCGCCGAGGACGATAAGTTCGCGGTTGAAAAGCTCGAAAGTCCTTCAAAGCTCGCAGTAAAAGCATTCTTCCGCAGAAAAATTGCGGTTGTGGCTCTCGTCGTTTTGGTCGGTTTGTTCCTCTTCGTTTTCATCGGTACTGCTGTTTATCCGATGGACGTTAACTATACCGACGCAAACCTCGCGAACCTTCCCCCCGATTATTCGATGCTCAGCGTTCCCGGTGAGCTTGAGGATAACATAAAGTCGATCAGCGGTTTTGCTGATTTCTCAGTCGGCGTCAGCAACGACAACACTCTCTACATCTGGGGTAACACCTTCGATGCGTTGAGTAAGGTTGATTATTCGAACTTCCCCGAGGAAATAAAAGAGGGTAACGTTCTTTACGCTTCCGCAGGTCTTGACCATATCATCGCAATCACCGTTGACGGCAAGATCATCGGCTGGGGTAAGAATTATCAGTGTCAGTTCGGCTATAAAGCGAACCCCGACGATCCTTACGTTCAGATGCCCGCAGAGTTTATTGAGGGCACGATCGATACTTCAAAGGTCGAACAGCTCGTCTGCGGTTATCAGTGTACCGCGTTGGTCTATGACGGTAAGCTTTACGTTTGGGGTAACCCGAGCGGTATGCTCAACATAAACGACCTCGCTGAATACAGCGCAAAGGAAGACAGCAAATCCGTAAAACAGGTTGCTATCTCCAACTATTATGCAATCGCACTTCTCGAAGACGGCTCTGTTACGACCGGCGGTACGACCTTCACCTTCAACCGTCAGTCTGCTTATTCGAACAAAGCAGAGGGCGGAAAGGTATCGAACCTTCAGTCTCACCTCAGAGGAAAGAACGTAATCGACGTTTCCGCAACGAAGAACTGCTTCGCTATCCTCTGTGACGACGGCGAATTGCTCATTCAGGGTGCTTCCCAGCACGGCGAAAATGAAGTTCCCGCGCTTACCGGTGACGAAAAAATCGTCAACGTCGAAGGCGGTACGAACCACTTCGCGGCAGTTTCCAACAAAAACAACGCGTTCGCTTGGGGCCACAACGACGGCAAACAGACCAACGTTAAGGGCGAAACCGCGGCGAAGGTTTTCGTCGGCTCGAAGCAGACCTACCTCATCAACGAAAATAACGAACTCACCCATTCTACCGGATTCCGCGGCTACCTCATGGGTACCGACAAGAGCGGTAGAGATATCTTCGGCCGTATCATTTACGGCGGCAGAATGACGATGACCGTCGGTGCGGTCGCGGTAATCGTTTCGACGATAATCGCTATCATCGTCGGCTGTATCTCGGGTTACTTCGGCGGATGGGTCGATATGCTTCTTATGCGTATCACCGAAATCTTCTCGTCGATCCCGTTCTTGCCTTTCGCGATGATGCTTTCTTACGTAATTCAGAAGAATCCTATCGACGAAACGACGAGAATTATCATAATCATGATCATGCTCGGTCTTCTTTCGTGGACCGGCCTTGCAAGAATGATCCGTGCACAGGTTCTCGCAGAACGCGAAAAAGAATTTGTTATCGCGGCTCAGTCTATGGGCGTTAAGGAAAACAGAATCGCATTCAAGCATATTCTTCCGAACGTTATTTCGGTTATCCTCGTCAGCGTAACGCTTGACTTCGCGGGATGCTTGCTTACCGAATCGAGTCTTTCTTACCTCGGCTTCGGTGTTCAGCAGCCGAATCCTACCTGGGGTAATATGCTCAACGGTGCGAACAACTCCATCGTCATCCAGAACTACTGGTGGCAGTGGGTGTTCCCTGCGATATTCCTTTCTCTCGCAACTATCAGTATCAACATCATCGGCGACGCGCTTCGTGACGTACTTGACCCGAAGAGCAGCCAGGAAAAGTAATGGGTGGGAGGTAAATAATGTCTTTATTAGAAGTAAAAAACCTTCATACCTATTTCAAAACGAGAAAAGGTATTGTTAAGGCAGTAAACGACGTTTCTTATTCGCTCGAACCCGGAAGAACCATCGGTATCGTTGGTGAATCGGGCTCGGGTAAATCGGTTTCCGCGATGAGTATTCTTCAGCTTCTCGACGGAAACGGTTATATCGCAAACGGCGAGATACTTTTTGACGGAAAAGAGTTGACGAAGCTCTCTCAGCAGGAAATGTACGAGATTCGCGGAAACAAGATCTCGGTCATCTTCCAGGAACCGATGACGAGCTTGAACCCCGTATTTACGATCAAACGCCAGCTCTCCGAGCCGTTCATGATCCATCAGGGTATGAACAAGAAAGAGGCGGAAGCAAGAGCTCTTGAAATGCTCGCAGCGGTTCAGATCCCGAACCCCGAAGCGGTTCTCCGTCAGTATCCTCACCAGCTTTCCGGCGGTATGCGTCAGCGTGTTATGATCGCGATGGCGCTTGCCTGCAAGCCGAAGATTCTTATCGCCGACGAGCCCACGACGGCTCTCGACGTTACGATTCAGGCACAGATATTGCGCCTCATGAACGATCTTCAGAGAGAAAACGGAACGGCTATCATATTCATTACTCACGACCTCGGCGTAATTAACGAGATGGCGGATGACGTCGTCGTTATGTATTGCGGTCAGGTCGTTGAGCAGACCTCGGCGAAGGTTATCTTCACCGATTGCCCCGTGAGCCATCCTTATACGGAGGGTCTTATGCACTCCATCCCCCGTATTGACAGCGTAGGCAAAAAACTCGAACCTATCCCCGGCGCGGTACCCCATCCTCTCGCTCTTCCGAAGGGATGTAAGTTTGCACCGAGATGTAAATATGCAACGCAAAAATGTCTGGACATCGAGCCCGAGCTCCTCGAGATAATGCCCGGTCAGAAGATACGTTGCCACTATCCCGAAAAGGAGGTGCGTTGCAGTGAAGAACACAAACACGCTCTTGTCGATCACGAATCTTAAAAAGTATTTCCCCGTTGCGAAATCGAGCATCTTCCAGCGCCAGCAGCTCTATGTCCGCGCGAACGAAGAAATTACGATTGACATCAAAAACGGCGAGACCTTCGGTTTGGTTGGTGAATCGGGCTGTGGCAAATCCACCTTGGGGCGTACGATTCTTCAGCTTTATGATCAGACAGCGGGAAGCACGCTTTATTATGGCAGAACGCTTGCGGATTTTGCTCCGAAGTACGTTGAAGCTACGATCAAAAACGCACCGAAGCTTATCGCAAAATGGAAAAAGATGGACGCAAAGGCAGTTGCGCTCACTCAGGAATGTGACGCGGCCGGCGAAAACGCAACCTTCTTCCAGCATCAGAACAAGAACCTTGCTGTTGCCGAAGCAGAAACCGCGTTCCAGAATATTGTTAAGATTATCGGCGGATTTTTCGCAGTTGAAGATTCAAACGATGGCTTGAAGGCGCTTCTCAATCAGTATAAGTGTAACCTCAAGCTCTCGAAGCTCAACGAACAGCTTCGTGACATCGAGGGTAATATCGCTTTCTATGAAGCACTTGCAAAAGAGCTTGAAGCAGACGAAACGATCAAGAATGCAAGCGGCAAGATCGCAAAAGCGAACAAAAAAGAGGCTTCGTTCGTAGCAAAAAAAGAAAAGCTCATCCCGTCTATCGACGCGGCAAAAGCAGAGCTCGAGTCTGCAACGGCTGAGCTCAATGCTATCCGTGCGAAATATAACGGCAACGAAGAATTCGCAAAATACGAAGCGATGCTCGACGACGGTATCGACCTTTCGAGATTGAAATATGCAGAAATGCGTATTCTCCGTAAGGATATCCAGATCATCTTCCAGGATCCTTATTCTTCGCTCAACCCCCGTATGACCGTCGGTCAGATCATCGGCGAAGGTCTTACGACTCACAAGTTCTTCAAGCCCGGCGCACCCCAGATGAAGCAGTATATCCTTGACGTTATGAGCCAGTGCGGCCTTCAGGACTATATGCTTCACCGCTATCCCCACCAGTTCTCGGGCGGTCAGCGTCAGCGTATCTGTATCGCGCGTGCGCTTGCGGTAAAACCGAAGTTTATCGTCTGTGACGAATGTGTTTCGGCGCTTGACGTTTCGATTCAGTCGCAGATTATCAACCTGCTCGAAGAACTCAAAGAGAAAGAAAATCTCACCTATCTCTTCATCTCTCACGACCTTTCTGTCGTAAGATATATTTCCGACCGTATCGGCGTTATGTACCTCGGCAACCTCGTTGAGCTCGGTACCGCGGAGGAGGTTTTCTCCGACCCGCGCCATCCTTACACGGTTGCGCTCCTTTCTTCGATTCCGACTACGGATACCGAAGCGCTTAAAAAGGAACGCATTATCCTCGAGGGTAATATCCCGAGCCCGATCAAACCGCCGGACGGATGCAAATTCCACACCCGTTGCTACATGGCGTGCGATAAATGTAAGCGCGTACCGCCTCCCACGGTTGAGGTCAGCCCCGGACATTTCGTTGCTTGTCACTTCCTTGACAAGAAGATCGACGAAAACGGAAATTACCTTTTCGATATCTCGAAAGATTCCTTGGAGACGAAGTAATTATGCTTTTCAGGCGTCTTAAAAAGTTCGACCCCGAAAAGGAAAGGGAACTGAGGAACGAGATCGAGGCAAACGGCGGACTCGAAAAGGGAGATATGCCTGCGATGCTTATTTCGGCATTTCTGGTGTTCGTTCCTGCGGCTCTGCTCGTTTTGGGCGTTATCGTTCTTATCGGATATTTCTTCATTTAAAAAAAGAAAGCAGTTGACTTTTTTGTCAACTGCTTTTTTCTATTTCGAAAGCCAGGTTTTCAGGTCGGTTATGCACTTTTTTGCATCGTTGACGCCGATATCATAGACGTTTTTGATCTTTTTTGCGTCGTGCTCGATTCTGCCGAGGTTGAGGTCGGACTCGGGGCGGATAACGAAGATTTTGCCCTCTTTTTCGAGCTCTGCGATGTGCGCGATATTGCTGTTGTATTCCTCGTGACGGAGCTTGAGGAGTTTTGCGAACTCGGGATATTTTTTGTAGACGATATCCGCGAGGAACGTCATCTCGGGCTTCTTTCTGTATGATTCGGGACGTGTAAGCACGACGACGTTTTTTGTGAATCCGCGCTCGATGAACGCGTCAACGGGCACGCTGTCGGCGCAACCGCCGTCGAGGTATTTGTTTCCGTTTATGGCTACGATACGCGAAAAATAGGGAAGTGACGCCGACGCACGGATAAAATCGATGTCGGCAAGCATATCGTTGAGCTTGATATATTCGGCTTTTGCCGTCTCAACGTTCGTCACCACGGCGTAAAACTCGGTTCCCGAGCTCAAAAACGCGTCGTAATCGTAGGGGACGAGCTTCTCGGGGAGCTCGTGATAGCTGAAATCAACGCCGACTATATCTCCCGTCGTGATCCAGCTTTTTATACTCATAAAACGCGGATCGTTACAGTATTTCGTGTAGTAATCGATGCTTCTTCCTTTTTGCTTCGAGACGAACGAGCAACCGTGTGCCGCGCCTGCCGAAACACCGATAACACCGTCAAAATCTATTCCGTTTTCCAAGAATACGTCAAGCACGCCGGCGGTGTAGATACCTCGGCAACCGCCGCCTTCGAGAACAAGACCCGTTTTCATAAAATCACCTGATTAAAAAGAATATGTCCTATTTTACCATTTTTTTGATGACGAATCAAGCAAAAAAATCATAAGATCAAAATTCAAAATAAAACCATTGACAATAATGTATAATATGATAAAATATACGTGAAACAAATATTAAGGAGCACGTAAATGCTTGAAATAAAAGGACTTTGCTTCTCTGCCGACGACGGCGCGGAGCGAATCGATATACTAAAAAACATTGACCTTACCGTCGAGGACGGAACCTTCCTCGTGCTTACCGGCCCGAACGGCGGCGGTAAGACGACTCTCGCAAAAGCGATTTCCGGTATCGTTCAGCCCACGGGCGGAAAGATATTCTGGAACGGAACCGACGTGACCGAGCTTTCGATCACCGATCGCGCGAACCTCGGCATAAGCTATGGTTTTCAGCAGCCTCCCCGCTTCAAGGGCATAAAGGTTCGCGATCTGCTCTCCATTGCAAGCGGCAAGCGCATTCTGCCCAAGACCGAGGCCTGCAGCTATCTCACTCAGGTGGGACTCTGCGCCAATGACTATCTGGACAGAGATGTGGACACCAGCCTTTCCGGCGGTGAGGTCAAGCGCATTGAGATTGCAACCATCCTTGCAAGACAGAGCGGTCTTATGATTCTTGATGAGCCCGAGGCAGGCATTGACCTTTGGAGCTTCAGCAAGCTCACCGAGACCTTCAGCCAGATCCA
>JAZRRU010000032.1:0-11936 GCA_045651025.1 Eubacteriales bacterium | reverse complement strand
AATGGGTATTGCGTATAACGAAATTAAGATAAAAACCGTTTAATTTGTGAGAGGGATAAATGGCTGTACGGCTTGATCTTCAAACTCCAATTAAATATGTAAAAGGTATCGGCGAGGCGAGAGGCGACGCGTTCTCGCGCCTTGGAGTCGAGACGGTTTCAGACCTTTTGACTTTCTATCCGAGAACCTATGAAGAGCGTGGAAAAGTCGTTCCGATCTCGGGTACGTTTGACGGCGAGCTCTGCTCGGTTGAAATAACCGTGAGACAAACCTCACTTCCGAAACGCCTTCGTGGAAACATGACGGTCTTTCGCTCGGTCGTCGAGGACGAAAGCGGAGCTATGGAGCTCGTGTTCTTCAACAACCCCTATCTCGCAAAAACGCTTTCCTCGGGAAGACGCTTCCGCGCATACGGCAGAATGAAGATTGGTCTTTACGGGCGTGAAATGGTCGCCCCGAAGCTCGAACCCATAACCGAAAATTCGGAATTACCTTATTACGTTCCCGTTTACCGACTTACTCCGCCTCTTACTCAAAAGGCGATCTCTCAGGCGGTCTCGCAGGTCTTGCCTCTCTGCTCGGGAATCGAGGAGATTCTGCCCGAGTCGGTTCGCACATCCCGCGGACTGCTCACTCAGGGCGAAGCAGTTGCGATAATGCATAACCCGCCCGATGAAAAAACGCTCGGCAACGCAAGACGTACGCTTGCGTTCAACGAAATAACCGTTTTCCGCCTTGCACTCATGGGCATGCGCTCGTCGTCGCGGAACGAAAAGGCGTTCCCGCATACGCTCAAAAATGTGGGAGCAAAAAGCTTTTTCGAGTCGATGCCGTTCGAGCTTACGAACGCGCAAAAACGCGCGGTAAAAGAGATTTTTGCGGATATGTCCGAGGAACGACCGATGGCGCGTCTTCTTCAGGGCGACGTCGGAAGCGGAAAGACCGCCGTTGCCGCGGCGGCGATATATCTCTGCGTGAAGAACGGCTATCAGGCGTGTATGATGGCGCCGACCGAGATTCTCGCATCACAGCACAAAAAAACTCTCGATAAATTCCTCTCTCCGTTCGGCATAAAAACCGAGCTTCTCGTCTCGGGTATGCCGACGGCGGAAAAACGCCGTGTAAGAGAGGGCATTGCCGACGGAACGGTCAACGTTGCCGTCGGGACTCACGCGCTTATAACCGAGCATACCGTATTTTCAAGATGCGCGCTCGCCGTCGCCGACGAACAGCATCGATTCGGCGTAAAACAGCGTGCCGAGCTCCTCTCGAAAAGCGAGTTCGAGGGAAGACGTGCGCACATGCTCGTTATGTCCGCAACGCCGATACCGCGCTCCCTCTCGCTCATAATCTTCGGTGACCTCGACGTTTCGCTCCTTGATGAGCTTCCTCCCGGAAGACAGAAGATCGAAACAAGTGTCGTCTCCGCGAAAGATAGCGAAAAGGTATATGACTTTCTTAGAAAAGAGACCGAGTCTGGCGGCAGAGGTTACGTCGTCTGCTCGCTCATCGAGGAAAATGAGGATAATCCCGACCGCCGTTCCGCCGAGAGCTTTTTCGAGGAGCTGAAGGGCGGTTATCTCCGAGGGGTGCCGATGGGACTTATGCACGGACGGATGAAGCCGTCCGAAAAGGCGTCGGTTATGGCGGATTTTGCATCGGGGAAAATAAAAGTTCTCGTTTCGACGACTGTTATCGAGGTCGGTGTTGACGTTCCCGAAGCAACGGTTATGATCATCGAAAACGCAGAGAGGTTCGGGCTTTCCCAGCTTCATCAGCTCCGCGGACGCGTCGGACGCGGAACGAAACGTTCGGTCTGCGTGCTCGTAAACGGTGGAAAGGGAAACGACTCCGCCGACCGATTGAAGATCATGCGCGACACCTCCGATGGATTTAAGGTCGCTGAGGCGGACCTCGAACGCCGCGGCCCCGGCGATTTCTTCGGCGTGCGCCAGAGCGGGGAGTTTTCGCTTGCCTGCTCGGCGATAAGCGATATGTCGGTTCTTGCCGAGACCGATTCGCTCATAAAAGAAGTGATGTCTAACCAAAACTCTCCCGAGTACAGATCACTTTTAAAAGCGGCAAAAAAATTTCTCGAAAGGACGGGCGGCAGCTTGACCGTCAACTGATAAATGAAAATCGGAAACCTTGAATTCCGCCATGGCGTTTTTCTCGCGCCGATGGCGGGCATAACCGATCACGCTTTCCGTGCTATCTGTGCCGATTGCGGCGCGGAAGGGGTTACAAGCGAGCTCATAAGCGCAAAAGGCGTGGTCTACAACGACCGCAAGACCGACTCTCTTGCGAAAATATATCCCGACGAGCGTCCTGCCGCGATCCAGATTTTCGGGAGTGATCCCGAGATAATGGCAAACGCGGCGAAACGGCTTCTCCGCTTTGAGCCGGAATATTTTGATATAAATATGGGCTGTCCCGTTCCGAAGCTCGTAAAAAACGGAGAGGGAAGTGCGTTGATGCGCTCTCCCGAGCTTTGCGAGAGAATCGTTTCCGCCGTCGTTTCGGCGGTTGACGTTCCCGTTACGGCAAAATTCCGAAAAAGCTGTGACGACGACGATCCCGAGTCGGCGCTGAAGGTCGCAAAAGCGTGTGAAAACGGCGGTGCGAGCGCACTTTTCGTCCATGGAAGAACGAGGACGCAGATGTATTCCGGACTTGCCGACCGCGAAATAATAAAAAAGGTTAAAGCGAGTGTCGGTATACCCGTTATCGGCAACGGCGACGTCTGCTGTTATGAGGATTTTGTTTCGATGAAAGAGGAAACGGGCTGTGACGGCGTTATGATCGGACGCGGAGCTTACGGCGCGCCGTGGGTGTTCACCGAAATATCGCAAAAGCTCGACGGGAAAGAGTATGTCGAGCCGACCGTACATGAGAAAAAAGCGATGCTCGTCCGTCAGCTTGATACGGTAATTGCCGAAAAGGGCGAGGGAGGAATCCGCGAGTTCCGTCATCATCTTCTCAAGTATTGCAAGGGCTTTTCGGGCTCTGCGAAGCTGAGAAAGGGGATTTCCCTCATAAGCAACCGAAAAGCGGCGCTCGACGCGATAAATTTGATTTTTGAATAGTATTGACAATTAGTGTTGATTATGACATAATGAATTGAATAACTGTATGAAAGGAACGGTCGGTATTGTTTTCCGATATCCATACTCATATTTTATACGGTACCGATGATGGCGCAAAAACCTTCGATGACACAAAAGCGATGATAAAATTCGCTTATGATGAAGGTACACGGCTTATCTGCCTTACGCCTCACTTCTTTCCCGCTTTTTTTGGGGATAATCACGAGCAGTCAGAGGAAGCGTTTTCGGTTTTGAAATGCTTTTGCGAAAAGCATTACCCCGATCTTGAGTTGGTGCTCGGTAACGAGCTTGGCTATAAGCACGACAGCATCATCTGGCTTCAAGGCGGACTTTGCCGTCCTATGGGAGATACGAACTATCTCCTCGTTGAGTTTCTCGTTGACGATTCGGAGGATCAGATTGCAGAGGGAGTATATCGCCTGCAAAACGCGGGATATGCCCCGATCATAGCCCATGCCGAGAGGTATAAAAAGCTGACGTTCGACCGTATATGGTCTTTTCGTGAAAACGGCGTTTTGATTCAGATCAATGCAGATTCGGTATTGAAAACGAAGGGATTATTCGGGGATAAAAGAACGAAAAAGCTCATAAAAAAAGGGTATGTCGATTTCGTTTCGAGCGACGCTCACAATATCGAAAGACGCCCCCCGAGAATGAAAGACAGTTATGAATTTTTCGCCAAAGAATACGGCGAAGAATACGCAAAAAAAGTTTACCGAAAAAATGCAATGAACCTTTTTTTAAAAAAAGACGAAAAGGATGGAAAATGAAATGGGAAGTAAAATGACCATGAAATCGATCTCGTTGCGAGATTTCTGGAATATTTTCCTCGGAGGTATCTGGATAATGATCGCGGCGGCGATCCTCGCCACCGGCGTGACTTATGCTTACGGCCGTGCGAATTACAGAGAGGTCTATACCTCGACGGCAACGATGTACCTCGTTGGTAAAGACGAGCAGGGCGAGTTTGATGAAAACGAATTTGCCACGGGCTACGCTATCGCGCTTCGAGTTATGAGCGACTGCGAGTATCTTATGAAAAGCCGTTCGGTTCTTAACGCCGTCGGCGAAGAGATCGGTATCAAAAACGGCTATAACGCTCTTTATTCGAGAATAAACATCGAAAACCCCGAGGGAACGCGAGTCGTTGAAATCACTGCGACTTATTCAAATCCCGAAAAGGCAAAGCAAATCGTTGATAGCGTTTGTAAGATCGGCGCTGAATATATCAACAAAGTTTTTGCGTATGACAGTTTGAGCGTTTTTGAAGAAGGTACGCTCAACAAATCGCCCATAAACGGTTTTTCGCCTATTTCTTATGTAAAATTCGGCGTTCTTGCGGCTGCGGCGGTTTATATTCTTTTCCTCATCCTCTTCCTTTTCGATAACTATATCCACACGGAAGAAGATATCGAAAGATATCTCGGCGTTTCGGTCATCGGTGAAATCCCCGATGCAGACGCACCGAAGAAAAAATCGAAGTATAAATACCGTAGCTACAGATATTACAGACGCCATAGCTCGAAATATCAGGCACCTTACACGAACTATAATCCGAACAACATGAAGTTCGTTCCCGATGATTCTAAGAAAAACGATTCGAACGATAACTGAAAGAAGGAGTAAATATGGAAGCAATAAGTCTCAAGTTGCCCGGTGAAAACGATTTTTTCACCGAAGAAGCGTATAAAGTCCTTCGTACAAACCTCCAGTTCTGCGGTCAGGATATAAAGGTTATCGCAATAACGAGCTGTAACGAAAACGAGGGCAAGAGCACCGTCGCTCTTCACATCGCAAAAAGCTTTGCGGAACTTGATAAGAGAGTTTTGCTCATCGATACCGATATGCGTAAATCCGTAATGGCAGGCAGAAACACCTCGGTGAAATCGCCTTGCGGATTGACGGAGGTCCTCACGGGCTTGCGTCCTATTTCGGAATGTGTCTATCCCGTCGTGAACAGCAAGATGCATATCCTTTTTGCGGGTCAGTATCCCCCCAACCCCGTTGAGCTGTTGAGCGGTAAGTATTTTGCTACACTCATCAACGAGTGCAGAAAGGTCTATGACTATATCATCGTCGATACTCCGCCTCTCGGACAGGTTATCGACGCGGCGGTCGTTGCGGAAAAATGCGACGGCGCAGTTATGGTCATCGGCAACAATAAGGTTCACTACCGTATGGCTCAGGATGTGGTTGAACAGCTTAACAAGAGCGGATGCCGACTCCTCGGTGTCGTTCGTAACAACCGCAAGCAGCCGAACCGCAAGAGCTACTACCGCAAGTATTACAGACACGATTCCGTGAGAACGAAAAAAGACTGAAAATGATTTTTGAGAGTTGTTGCAAATTCCAATTTGCGACAACTCTTTTATTTTGTTGACAATTTGCGCAAAAGGATATATAATAATAGTTTGAGAAGTAATAAAATTCAGAGAAAGGGGTACGGATATGATAAAAGACCGTTCGGGCAATATTATCGCCGCAGATTTTGAACAGGAGAAGGCGCTGTCTTTCCTTTATTCAAATAGATTTGGAAGAATACTGACAAAATTGCTCTGCCGCAGATTCGTGTCGAACCTCGGAAAGTTCTATATGGAATCTCCTCTTTCAAAACCCCGTATCTCGAAATTGGTAAAACGCCATAATATCAATATGTCCGACTATGAGGAACGTGAGTTTTCTTCGTTTAACGAGTTTTTTATCCGGAAGCTCGCGCCCGGAAAAAGAACGGTTGATGAAGACCCGTCGAGCGTGATCTCGCCTGCCGATTCGAAGCTTACGGTTTATGATATTGGCGAGGACAGCGTTTACCGCATAAAAGGTTGCGATTACAGCATAACCGACCTTCTCGGAGGCGACCGTGAAACCGCGGAGCTTTTCTTCGGCGGAAAATGCTTTATTTACCGACTTACCGTTGATAATTACCATAGATATTGTTATCCCGACGACGGGATTGAAAAATTCCATCGCTTTATACCCGGCATTCTTCATACAGTAAATCCGATCGCAACCTCAAGAGTCGATGTTTACGGAAAAAATTGCCGTGAGTTGACGTTGCTTGATACGAAAAATTTCGGTTCGGTTGCTTTTATTGAGGTCGGCGCGATGATGGTCGGACGTATCAATAATCACCATCCCGAGACAGAATTTACCCGCGGTGAGGAAAAAGGCTATTTTTCCTTCGGCGGCTCGACGATCGTCGTGCTTTATAAGAAAGACACGGTCGAGCTTGACGCGGATATCGCCGAAAACAGCCGTACCGAGACCGAGACGACCGTCCTCTTCGGAGAACGCGTCGCTAAAAAACGGAGTTAATTATGAACAAGAAAAATCTTGCTTTGAATCGCGAAGTCACCATTTCCCGATTTGATGAAAACAGAATAACGAACGAACTCACGAACGGCAAAAACGGCGTTGCTTCGTCGCGCTCTGACGGCTGGACGATTATCGATGGCGTTAACGAATGCGTTCTTTCTGTTGATCTCGGCAACGTTTTTTCGGTTTTTGGATTTGAGATCGGCTTCCTCCATGATAGCGCAAATTCGGTCTGCCCTCCTGCCGACGTCGAGATACTTCTTTCCGAAAACGGAAGAGACTTTTATTTTGCAGGAACTGCGAGCGCGCCCTATCCTGCGTCGTTTTCGATGCGTGTGCGTGCGCCGTATTCTTTGAAATTTGAACCCACGCGCGCGAGATACGTTATCCTTCGATTCGGCGTTGACGTTGAGGCGTTTTGCGACGAGATCCGCATTTTCGGTAACGATTGCGACGGAAGCGAGAAGCTTCTTCTCGGTGAGCCGACCTCTCTTTGCGGAAAAGACCGCTTTGCTAAGAGAGATTCGCTTTGCGGCGTGAACGATATCTGCTGTGTCAAATTTGGAAAAGATAACAAATCAAACCTCGGTATTGAGGATTTTATATCTTGCGTTTCGTTTGTCGATTCGTTTGAGATGCCCCGCGATATTATGTTCGATGCAATCTGCTTTGATTATGAGGGCAAAACCGAGACCCTTTCCGATTGGGAAAGCTATCTTGACCTTCTTTTTGCGAAAAAACAGAACCTCGACGCGCTCGACAGAGTGGTCGGGTTAATAAAAACAACGCTTTCGCTCAACGAGGACTATAAATACAAGGTTTATCTCAAATTGCCCGAGCCGTTAGTGTCCTTCTCGCCCTTCGGCGACCTCAACGGCGACGGCATAACCGAAAAGCTCTTGACGGACGAGGATTGTGTCGACGCAATCGAGTTTTTCGTGGGCGAGGTCTCGCGCCGTTTTGAGGCAGAAAGCTTTGGAAATATTGCTATCGACGGCTTCATTTTCGGAAACGATTGTCTTTCACGCCGTAACCGCGAGAGTGAGATCGACTTTGCACGTAAGTGTGTGGACTCGCTTCACAACCACGGCAAAAAGTGCATTTTTATGCCTTCTTTTGCATCGGCAGGAAGTGAAAAAAGCGAGCTTGTCGGCTTTGACTGCGTTTTGATGAAGCCGAAAAAAGACGCTCTCGTTGACGCAAACTTCACGTCAATTTGCAAGAAATACGGCTTTGGCATTGCTCTGGAAAATGATTCCGCACTGCTCGAAAATCTTTGCGGTTGCATAGAAAACCGAATGATGACCGAAACGCTCCACGCGTATTTCGGAAAGAATATATCCGCGTTTGCGTACTCAAAGAACGAAACAGAACGCGCGGTTTATGAAAAGCTTTATGAATTTATAAAAGGTGGAGAGAAATATATCCCCACCATTCAAAACGAGAACACAGCTACGGTTTCGGAGCTTATCGGAACTACCGAACCGATTCTCGAACCCGCGGTTATCCCCGAGCCCGAGGTTATTCCCGAGCCCGAGGTTATTCCCGAGCCCCAGGTTATTCCCGAGCCCGAGGTTATCCCCGAGCCCGCGGTTATCCCCGAGCCCGAGGTTATTCCCGAGCCCGAGGTTATTCCCGAACCTGAGGTTATCCCCGAACCCGAAGTTATCCCCGAGCCGAAAACTTCTGCAGAGGCAGAACCCGTGATCAATTTCCGATTCGAAAAATCCTCCGAGCCCGAGCCCGAAATAAAATTCGACCTCGCTTCGGACGAAAATGACGATAAAGAAATTAAAATTGAGCTTGCGCTCGACTTGAAGCTCCCGCCCGAGTTCGAGCTCGAGGAAAATCCCGAGATCGAGTTCAAGCTCGAGGGACTTTCCGACAACGTATCCGCTTCGGAAATAAAATTTGACCTCTCGACTTTGTTCGGAGATCACCGCTCGGAAGAACCGGAAAGATCTTTCGAGGAAAATTTGAGATTCGAAATGCCGAAATCAGAGCCTGCGCGTCGTAACGAAGAACCGAGCGTAAGACCGAACGAAGCGGTTCGAGTCGAAACGGTGGCTGAAGCTGAAAAAAAAACAGAATTCCCGCAGATGAGCGAACCTACTGAACCCGTACCGCCGACTGTCACGCCCGAACCTGCAAAGGTTACGGCAAGACCGAGACTTGAGGACGATGAAAAACGCAAAAAAATGACGGCGTTCGGCGCAGGCGTTGCGGCAACTCTCGGAGCCGCTTACCTGATTGCAAAAGCATTAAAAGGAAAAGATTAAATGAACGAAAAAAATCTTACTTTACTTTGCGATTTTTATGAATTGACTATGGCGAACGGCTATTTTTCTTCTGATATGAAGGACACCGTTGCCTATTTCGACGTATTTTTCCGTAACATTCCCGACGACGGCGGTTTTGCGATCGCGGCAGGTCTCGGCGAAATCATCGAATATGTAAAAAATTTAAAATTCACTTCGGACGATATCGAGTATCTCCGCGGATTGAATATGTTCGGCTCGGAATTTCTCGACTATCTTCGTGATTTCAGATTCACGGGTGATATTTACGCCGTGCCCGAGGGAACGCCGATCTTCCCCCGTGAGCCCGTTATCACCGTAAAAGCGCCTGCAATCGAGGCGCAGTTCATCGAGACCTACGTCCTGACCGCGTTCAACCATCAGTCGCTCATCGCCACGAAGGCGAACCGAATCACACGCGCTGCCGAAGGCAGAGTTGTAAGTGAGTTCGGCGCAAGACGTGCGCAGGGCGCGTCCGCCGCGATCGAGGGTGCAAGAGCCGCTTACATCGGCGGAGTAAATTCGACCTCGAACGTTCTTTCGGGAAAAGAGTATTCGATTCCCGTTTCGGGCACGATGGCTCATTCGTGGGTGCAGATGTTTGACGACGAATACACTGCGTTCAAGACCTACTGCGAGCTCTATCCGAACAACGCAACGCTTCTCGTCGATACCTATAACGTCTTGAAAAGCGGTGTTCCGAACGCCATAAGAGTTTTCCGCGAGTGCGGAATCGAAAAATGCGGTGTGCGCATAGACTCGGGCGATATCGCATATCTCTCGAAAAAAGTCAGAAAAATGCTTGACGATGCAGGTCTTACCGAATGTAAGATAGTTGCATCCAACTCGCTCGACGAAAAAATAATAAAAGATATTCTCCGTCAGGGCGCAAAGGTCGACATTTTCGGTGTCGGTGAACGCCTCATCACCGCAAAAAGCCATCCTGTGTTCGGCGGAGTATACAAACTTTCCGCCATTGAGGACAGCGACGGAACGATTATCCCGAAGATCAAAATAAGTGAAAATCCCGACAAGATAACCAACCCTCACTTCAAAAAGGTCTACCGCCTTTTCCGAAAGAGCGACGGCGTTGCGATCGCGGACTATATTACGCTTCACGACGAGGAGCTTGATGCTTCCTCTCCGATCGAGCTGTTCGACCCCGTTTTCACCTGGAAACGCCAGACCGTTACCGATTACGTTGCGGTAGAATTGATGAAGCCGATATTCCTCGGAGGCAAGCTCGTCTACGAAGCTCCCTCGCTTTCGGAATCGCGTGATTATTGCAAAGCGCAGGTTGACGCGCTCTGGGACGAGGTACGACGCTTCGAGAATCCTCATCGTTATTACGTTGACCTTTCTCAAAAGCTCTGGGACCTCAAGCACGACCTTCTCAAAAACGGCGGTAAGGTAAGAAAGGACAATTGATGAAAACGAAGATATTAAAAGCAGTTTTGACGTTTTTCGGATGCTTGTTCCTTTTCGTTGGTTTTCTCGCCTTTTTCGCTTCTACTTGGTATATCGATACCTACGGCAACGTCGGATTTGATTCGGTGCTTTTCACGCTTTTTTCCGATTCCGACGGTACTGAGGTTGATATCATAAAAAGCTTTCTTCTGAAAGGACTTCTTCCCGCAGTTCTTTCGAGCGCGTTGACGGGATTTATTCTCTTCTTCGAGCCGAACCGCACTCTTTCGTTGAACCTCAAAAACGAAAAGAAGCTCAGAATTTATCCGTTGCACAAAGCGCTATCGCTTTTGCTTGCAATCTTCATAACGCTTCCGCTTCTCGCCGTTTCAGCAAAAAAGGTCGAGCTGACCGACTATGTGGAAAGCATATCCACCGAGTCGAGCATTTACGATGAGAAGTACGTCGATCCCTCAAAAGCGGAGATAATTTTCCCCGAAGAAAAGCAGAATCTTATTTATATCTATCTCGAATCGATGGAAACGTCGTTCTTCACGAAAGAACTCGGAGGCGGTAACGACCTAAACCCGATTCCCGAGCTTTACGATCTCGCGAAGAATAACCTCAACTTCTCTCATAACGATTCCGTCGGCGGCTTCCGTTCGCTCTCGGGCGGTACCTGGACGATCGCCGCGCTCGTTTCACAGACCTCGGGTATTCCGCTTAAAACTCCCGTCGGTGTCGGAGAAAACGACTACGGAACCGATACGTTTCTCCCCGGCGTAACGTCGATCAACGATATCCTTGCAAAAAACGGCTATAATCAGGCGTTTATGTGCGGTTCGGACGTGAAATTCGGCGGAAGAGAGGCGTATTTCACTCAGCACGGTGTCAACAATATTTTCGACCTCGCAACAGCGTGGAACGAGGGCATTGTCGAAGACGGACGTAAGGTCTGGTGGGGCATGGAGGATTTTCATCTTTTCGATTATGCAAAAGAAAAGATAACCAAAATGGCTTCCGAGGATTCACCCTTTGCGTTCACGATGCTCACGGTTGATACACATTTTGCCGACGGCTACGTCTGCGAGCGTTGTGTCAGAAAATACGACGAGCAGTATGAAAACGTTCTTGCCTGCTCGAGTAAGCAGGTCGATGAATTCGTCAAGTGGATCGAGGAACAGGACTTTTTCGAAAACACGACGGTCATAATCTGCGGCGACCATCCCACGATGGATAACCACTACATACAGCGAAAGATCAGTCCCGACGCGGGCAGATTCGTCTATAACTGTATAATCAATTCAAAAACCACGACCTTCAACACAAAAAATCGAAACTTCTCCTCGCTCGATATGTTCCCGACGACGCTTGCCGCGATGGGTTGTATCATAAAAGGCGATCGCCTCGGACTCGGAACGAACCTCTTTTCCGACACACCGACGCTTCTCGAGGAGCTCGGAACCGAGGAGTTCAATAACGAGCTGAAAAAGAGCTCGGAATTTTATAACCTTAACTTCTTCCTCGAAGAAGAAACCGGTCTCGTATAAAATTTAAAAGTGCTGTGAAAATTTTCCACAGCACTTTTTTGTTTTTTGCGTTCTGCGCTTTTTGCGGGGGCAGGAAAAAAGATGCAGAATGAACAAACCGAACCCGAAGGTGTACAAATGTACATCGAGAGGCTCGGTTTGTCCATAGCAAAAAACATATAAATTCAGAAAACGGAGCGTTTTGCTCCGTTTTCTTTCAAAAAAGGTTTTTTTTTAGCAAAATACAGCTATTTGTGCGGATTGTTTTTTTGTTTTTTGCG
>JAZRRU010000031.1:0-9988 GCA_045651025.1 Eubacteriales bacterium | reverse complement strand
AACACAAACCCCGTTCCGGGGGGAGCAATATCCTGCGCTTCTTCGCCGAAGATTATGCTTGTTTGTCCAGGGACAGCTTTTTTCATAAGCTCGGAGAAACGTTTTCTTTCTTCTATCATCGAAAGAACGCTTTGCACCTTTGCGACATTGAAAAATTCGGGATGCGAGAGAAGCTTTGTAACACCGTCGATGTGAACCTTTTCGCTGTCGAAGGAGTTGAACATCTCGTTGACGACTCGAAGCAACAGCGTTGCGACCGATTTGTGCTCGCCCATCGCGTTTTCAAACTCGATAACCACGTTGAGGTTGACCTGCTCGGGCGTGATACCCGTGAAGTTCTTGTTGAGGGCTTTCTTTGCGGTCTCCATAATTTCGGGGGTGAGCGTTTCCGCAGTTTTGACCTGACGCGAACGAACCGAGCCGTCCTTGCAGATCATAACGAGGAGAAAATCGTGCTCGCCGATGAGAACCGTCTCGTACCTGTCGGCCTCGCTTCCGCTTCCGCCGATGAACGCGAACGAGGTGTAGTTCGTGACCTCGCCGAGCGCGTGGCTCGCTTCTTCCATGAGCGTCGAGACCTCGGCAAGCTTGTTCGTGATGACCTCGTCAAGCACCTCGACCTCTTCGAGCGCAAGGTAATATCTGCCCATAAGGTTCTCAACGTAGGTGCGGTAACCCTTCGCCGTCGGAACGCGTCCCGCGGAGGTGTGGGGCTGTTCGAGATAGCCCATGCTCTCGAGGTCGCTCATCTCGTTTCGAATCGTGGCGCTCGAAACGTTGAACCCCTCTTTCGTCGTGAGGTATTTTGAGCCGACCGGCTCACCTGTCGCGATATATGCGTCTACGATAGAGCGTAATATCGCTTTTTTGCGTTCGTTAAGTTCCATATACCGCGTAACCTTTCTTGTTTTTAGCACTCTTCGCCGATGTGTGCTAACCAACTGTTATTATATCCCATTTTTTGCGTTTGTCAATATCTTTTGCAAACAAAAATGTTAATATTTTTAGCAAAAAAGATTAAGCAGTGCTAAACAAAAAAGAGGCACCGCGTTAAGCGATGCCTCTTTATGAGTAGTAATTTTAAATTACTGCGGCATTACGTACGTGCCCATAAATGCACGTTTTACAAAAATGTAGTCGGCAGTTGTAATAGAGCCGTCCTTGTCGATATCTGCGGCAAGGAACTCTACGTCACTTAATGCATAAGTGCCCATAAATGCACGTTTTACGAAAATGTAGTCGGCAGTCGAGATACTACCGTCGCCATCGATATCACCGAGGTTATATTCGGGGGTGTCGGGATCGATAGGTTCGTCGGGGTCGATAGGTTCGTCGGGATCGGTCGGATCATCGGAAACTTCATCGGAAACTTCATCGGAAACTTCGTCGGAAACGATAGGTTCTTCGGAAACGATGGGTTCTTCGGAAACGACAGGTTCTTCGGAAACGATAGGTTCTTCGGAAACGATAGGTTCTTCAGAAACGATAGGTTCTTCGGAAACGATGGGTTCCTCGGAAACGATAGGTTCTTCGGAAACGATGGGTTCTTCGGAAACGATGGGTTCTTCGGAAACGATAGGTTCTTCGGAAACGATGGGTTCTTCGGAAACGATAGGTTCTTCGGAAACGATGGGTTCTTCGGAAACTTCTTCGTCGATAGTAACAACGCTGAATACTACGTCTTCAACGGAAGCGTAGTTATCCTGAATTGCGGAAACGTCGACGTTGAGGGTAAGGGTGTCGCCAATTTCGAGCGCTCTGACGTACGACGCGCTTTCGGAAGCGTTGTCGGGGTGAACAGTAAGGATGACCTTGCCTTCGCCGAGATACCATTCGGTGTAAGCGGTGGAGTTAGGCGAATCGCAGTTGCTTACGACGTAAAGACCGGTTTCGGTATCAAGCTCGAGGAGAACCTTGGTCCACCAGAGGAAGGTTGTTGCGCCTTCTTCTGCCGCGGGAGCGAAGAGAGTTTCAACGGTCTTCGAGGAGTTTGCGGTCGCCCATGCAATTACGTCAGCAGTGTGGTCGACCAAGAGGTTTGCGGAAGTAATGACGATATCTTCGCCGGTGGGAGTTACGCTGACTGAAGGAACAGTGGGTTCTTCGGAAACAACAGGTTCCTCGGAAACAACAGGTTCTTCGGAAACGATAGGTTCTTCGGAAACAATAGGTTCTTCGGAAACTTCTTCGTCGATAGTAACAACGCTGAATACAACGCCGTCAACTGTGCTATAAACGTCCTGAATTGTAGCATAGCCAACGTTCAAGGTAAGAAGATCGCCAACCGCGAGGTACTTGAGGTTGGTGGCGCTGACGCTCGTGTTGTCAGTGTGAGCGGAAAGAACAACTTTGCCTTCGCCGAGAGTCCATGCGGAGTAATCGGTGGTGCCGGAATCGCTGACTGCGGTTACTTCATAGAGACCGAGCTCGGTGTTGAGAGTGAGGAGAACGTGAGTCCACCAGGTGAACAAGGGCTCGGTTGCTTCGGGAGAGTAAAGTACGTCAACAGTCTTGGAAGCGTTTACGGTCGACCACGCAACGAGATTGGTGGTGTAATCGGTATAAAGGTTAGCATTGGTAACGGTGATATCAGCACCGATGGGAATAACGGGAACGGTGGGTTCAACAGGGGAAGAACCGGGTATTGTGGCGGTTTCACCGGTTGCTTCGAAATAAATCTCGAAATCAAGGTCGCCGTTTGCGTCGAGGTCAGCGAGCTCGCCGCCGTTGAGGGTAACAACGTCGCCGATTTCAAGAGAAGAAGCAACAGCATATGCGGGGTTGTTTTCGTTGATGATGAAGATAACTTCGTCTACACCGTAGGTCCAGGTGTCGAACTCAACGCCGTCAGCTTCGGTAGCGGTGACGATGTATTTGTCGAGAGAGGAAACGTAGGTGACCTGTACTTTGAACCAATCCTGGAACTGTTCAGCAGTGATGTTGTCCTCTTCCCAGGTTCCGGAGGGATTGAGCGAACCGCCTGCCCAATAGTAGTAGTAGACCTTGCTGCCGTCAGCATAACCTGCGTCGGCATCGAGAGCGGTTCCTCTGGGACAGCAGTTGTCAAGAACGATCTTGTCGGAATCAACAGGTTCTTCGGAAACGGTAGGTTCTTCCGAAACAACGGGTTCTTCAACCGCTTTTTCTACGACGCTGAATACAACGTCGGAAACGGAAGCGTAAACATCTTGGATAGTGGCGATATCAGAGTTGAAAGAAAGAAGGTCGCCGACCTGAAGAGCTCTGATGTTAACGGCACTTTCGGTGGTGTTTGCAACGTGAGCCATAAGAACAACTTTGCCTTCACCGAGCGTCCAGGTGGAGTAATCGGTAGTAGTGCCTTCAACCTTGGTTACGACGAAAAATCCAGTTTCGTCATCAATTTCAAGGAGAGCTTTGTTCCACCACTCAAAAGTGCTAGTGGCAGTAGAGCCGGAAGCGAAGAGAGTTTCTACTGTTTTCGCGGAATTTGCGGTAGACCAAGCGATGATGTCGGTATTGTAATCTACCATAAGGTTAGCGGAAGTTACGGTGATATCTTCACCGGTAGGAACGTAGGCAGAACCTTCGGAAATGTCGGTGTCTTCCGAAAAAGGTTCGAGAGCGAACGCAACGTCAATAGCGCCAAAGGTAGCAGCAACAGTGGCGAAATCGCCGTTAAAGTAAACGGTTTGACCGACTTCGAGGCCTCTGATGGTTTGCTTGGAGTCATCGGAGTATGCGTTAGCCATAACGATGTATCTGTTTTCGCCGAGAGTCCAACTCGTATAAGAGCCGTCCTGCAAGTCGGTGGCGAGAACGATGTAAGAATCAAGCTCCGGATCGTATTCGATAAGTGCTTTGTCCCAGCTCTTGAAGGTCATGGTGCCTTCGGGTGCGCCGGGATAATAGATGGTTTCAACGGTAGTTTCGGAATCGTAGGAAGCCCAGATGATAACGTCATTCTGGCCCGATTCGTAACTGTTTGCGCGGGTAACGGTGATCATGTTTGCGGTTGCAGATGCTGCAAAGGGAATCATGGTGAGAAGCAACGCAGCCACGATCACGTATGAAATGAATTTTTTCACGGGATATCCTCCTTTTAAATTAATATCATCATTATAACAAGTTAAAGCGATTCTGTCAAGTAAAATCGCCGAGAAATGTAAAAACGAACTTCGAAATAAGCGAAGTTCGTTTTTTGGATTCACAGTAATATCGGCTGGAGCTGTTTTCCGAGCAGTGCCTGCTCGAGCGTAAGGGGTATGAGCGAGAAATCGCAGATGAGCGAGCTCGGCTTTTCGATCGGCGAATCCTGCCCGAACGGCACGAAAAAGACGTTTTTCTTTTCGAGCGTGAGCGCGATGCTTGAGAGGTTCGCTCCGAGTCCGTCGTTCGTTGCAAGCGCGATGATAACGGGGCGTCTGCATCGGAGCTGTGCCTTTACGCACATCGTCACCGTCGTGTCGGTTATGCCGTGGGCAATCTTTGCGAGCGTGTTGCCCGTGCAGGGGGAAACAATGACGGCGTCGAAGTTCCCTCGCGTTACGGTTTCTTCTGCCGAACGTATCGAAAGTATCGGATCGGCTCCCGTTATTCCCTCAAGCGTTTGCTTGAGCGTGTCGGCTCTGCCGAATCGCGTATCCGTGTCTCGTGCCGATTCGGAAAGCGCGGGGATTATTTCGTTTTCGGACGCGAGGGCTTTGAGTACCTCGGTTGACTTGCTGTGCGTACAAAACGATCCGCACATAGCGTAGAGTAGCTTCATTCCGCAACCCCCTTTTCGCGAAGAATCTCGGAAACGGTCTCGAAAATTATTCTGCCCGCCGTTTCGGGAAAATATTTTCCGGGGAGCGCGAGTGCTCTCTCAAACCGTGCGCCGAGTAAGCTCTCCGCGCTTTTCGTAACTCCGCCGGGAAGCGAGGCGAGGTCGATGAAGGACGCATCGTTTTTGATACCCGAAACGTAACCTTCGTCAATTATAGGAATCGGCACGGTGTTGAAAATAATGTCGGCGGATTCGAGCACGCTGTTTAAGTCTTCAAAACCGAACGCCCTCGCGCCCGAATTTTCTGCTGACACCCGCGATTCCTCTCTGCGCGCAACGACGCTGACGGTTGCGCCGAAAGCGACGAGCAGCTTCGCGAGACAGCTTCCGATTCTTCCGTAGCCGATGACGGCCGCGTCCGAGCCAAAGAGTGTTTTGCTCGACCTTTGCATCGCGATAAGAACCGCCGCTTCTGCCGTCGGAATTGCGTTCTTGCGCTGAAAATCCTCGCGCTTTGAAATATCGACCGCGTTTTTTATGTTTTCGTCCAGTCCGCCTCCGAGAATAAGCGCGTTTTTCGGTATCGACGAGAGAATGTCGCCGATCGGTATTTTCGCTTCGGAAAGAGGCGCGTTGAGAAATCCGTTTTTTTCATACGGCGTAGGAAGTATGACCGCGGACGCGTCTTCTCGAACCTTTCGTTCGGACTCACCGAGAAAAGCCGTTTCGCAAATATATCCCGCTTCATAGAACATATCCGCGGCGATTTTCATCCGACGGTCGCCTCCCGCAATTACGATTTTCATAAAATGTCCTCCGATTTGCATTTTCTCATGACAGTTTATGAAAAACTCGGCGTATGGGTTCAGCTTTTTATGAGAATCGGGCCGACGTCCGACTTCGGAAAGCCGTCGTCGGAAAAGGAATCCTCGTTGGCACCGAGAACCGTTTCGGGATCGACGCGGTAACGCTTCGAGATGCTCCAGATATCCTCGCCTTTTTCGGGGAAGAAGTAGACGACCGCGTTATCGTCGGATTCGGCTTCACGAGCGACTCGCTTCGTGACCTCGGATATGAACGTTTCCTCGGTCTCGTTGAAGACGCTTATTTTTGCGCCCGCGACGATTCTCGCCGTCATGCTTCCGTCGGGATGCAGATTCGCCGTAATTTCGATAGGATAGGTCTCGGCTGTGACGTCGGACTCACCATCGGGAAACTCGATCGGGAAAAACTGACCGTAGGGAATGGAGTGGTCGTGGCTGTGGATGCCTTCTGCCGTTTCGGTCATGACCGTTGCGACGAAATTGCCGTTGAGCGAGATTCCTCCCTCCGCCTTTTCAACGGACGAAGGGTAGACGCGTACTGCTGTGTCGAGAATGTTTTCTGCCGTCGGGCTCGACGGCGCGATCTTCGCCTCGGTAACAAAGCTCACGTCGCTCGCCGAGACGAGATGAGGGAGCATGACCGTGCCCGTGACAGGAATGGAATCAAATTCCTTCTCAAAAAGATCGTCGGCAACGGTGTGAACGTTCTCGCCGTTGACGAGCATATTCATCTTCACGTTGAAAACGGCTTTTATGACTCTGCTTTCGCCGTATTGGTCAAGCTCGGGTGAAAACTCGGCGCTTCTCGGCTCGAGAAATACCGAGACGTTCTTCTTTGCGTCGATATCCTCGTGCTCAAATGACAGGTTGAGCGGAATCGTTTTTTGAGAAGTGTAATATCTTCCCTCGTTGTTTTCGTCCTCGCAGAGAATGTGAACCGAAGCAGAGCTTTTCACGTCCGCACGTCCGTTTGAGAGGGTGATTTGCGGCTGCTGGAGAAAAACGTTTCCGCAAACGATCTCACCGATGCTTTTTTCGCTTTGGTTAAGCGGGAGTGATTCCGAGACACGGTATTCGTTCTCGAGAACAGAGGTCTTTCCGTCAAACGAGATTTCTTTCTTCTTGAAAAAAATATCGCGCTCCGACGTGACCGCGACCGCTTTTGCGCTTGTCTCGCCCTCAATTTCGAACTTCGCGCCGACGGTCGCCTTCGCGACGAGACGGCGGGTGCTCAGGAGCTTGCATCCGATCCGCTCGCAGTCTACCTTGCAGCGCGCGGTCAGGTTCGTCGCGTTCGAACGGGGGAGGTTTACCGTCTGCGAAAAATCCTGCGTAAAGCTCACGCAACGGAGACGGCTTTTGTAGTCGGTTTCGTAGAGGATATCAAAAAGAGCCCGTCCTTTTACGACGGCGCGTCCGTCCTCGATTTCACAGCTGTCTGCAAAAGGCGTGCAGTCGACCTTTATGAGACGGGCGATATCGGGACAGTATTCGGGGAGAGGGAAATCGTGCTCGAGCTCTTTTTCGACCCTCGAGCCAAAAATTTTCTTCGGGATAAGTATTTCGTTCGTGGTGATGCTTATTTTCATCGCGCCCTTTCTTTTTTTGGTAATATATATGAACCCGACTCTCGTTTTATGAATAAACTTAAATCGAGAAAGGCAGTGAAGAAAGTGTGTTGTAATTTTGCGAAAACCGTGGGTATCGCCGCGCTGACGTTCGGCGCGGGTGTTTTGCTTTGCCTCGTGCTTCCGTCGGGCGCGCTCGTTTGTGTCGAGGCGGCGTTGATCGTTGGCGCGGGTGCGGCGCTTTTTATTAAATAAGAAGGTGTTTTTATGAAGATCTATTGCTTTCGCTCTCCGAAGTTCTTGAAACCGTTGTTGAAATTCTTCGGCCGTGTCAAAAGTTAGAAAAATGCGCAAAAACGATTGACAGCCAACGGCGGCGGTGCTATAATGCTTTGCATATTGAAGAGTAAGGGCCTATTCGTGAAGTGCCGACGGAACGGGGAGTTGTCAGTCGGACGAAAAACGTAGTTCGTTTGCGGTCTGGGCCTTGCATCCCGCTTCATACGGCAAAAATACATAGGCACCGCCGATGCTTCGGCATGACCTTCTTTTCTTGCTATATGTTTTGCAGGATAAGGAGGTATTTTTTTATGAAAAAAACCACGTTAAAAAACACGAAGGTGCTGTCGGTCTCGGCTTTCCTCGTTGCGCTCAGCGTTGTTATCGGCTGGGTCTGCAAGAGCTATCTGACGTTTGGCGACGGCTCGGTGCGTGTGACGTTTGAAAATATCCCCGTTATTCTTTCGGGTGTTTGGTTCGGGCCCCTGATCGGACTTGCGGTCGGCGCGGCATCGGACGTTATCTCGGCTCTGCTTTCGGGATATTCGATAAACCCGATCATAACCCTCGGTTCGGCGTGTGTCGGCATCGTCGCGGGCGTGGTTGCAAAGCTCGCAAAGAAAAAGAACTACCCCTCGTTCCTTGCGGTTGCGCTCTGCGCGCATATCGTCGGCTCGGTCGCAATCAAATCTTACGGGCTTTATCTTTACGGCTATGCCGTGCTTTTGCAGATAAGAATACCGCTGTATTTTGCTATCGCTTTTGCAGAAAGCTACATTATATATATAATATACAAAAACAAAGGCGTTGCCTCGGGGATTGAAAGGTTGATCGGAAGAAAATGAATTATAGCGAAGCGCTTGAATATATTCATTCTGTTGCCTGGATGGGCTCGCGTCCGGGACTCTCGAGAACGCTAGAGCTTCTTCGCCGTCTCGGCAACCCCGAGAAGGACTTGAGGTTCGTTCACGTTGCGGGCACGAACGGAAAGGGCTCGACCTGCTCGATGCTTGACTCCGTGCTTCGCGTTGCGGGCTATAAGGTCGGACTTTATACCTCGCCGTATATCGTGCGCTTTAACGAGCGTATGTGTGTAAACGGTGAGCCGATATCCGATTCCGAGCTTGCCTGTCTTACCGAGATCGTAAAACCGATTGCGGAAACGATGGAAGACAAGCCGACCGAGTTCGAGCTCATAACCGCGCTTTCTTTCCTTTATTTCAAAAGACATAACTGTGACGTGGTCGTGCTCGAGGTCGGAATGGGCGGAAGATTAGATTCGACGAACGTGATCGAGTCACCGCTTGTTTCGGTCATAACGGGCGTTGCCGTTGACCATATTGCCGTGCTTGGAAATACGGTTCCTGAAATAGCCGTCGAAAAAGCGGGCATAATAAAAGAAGGAAGACCTGTCGTTTACGGCGGCAGGGATGATTCCGCGTTTGATGTTATTTCAAAAAAAGCAGAGGAATGCAATTCTGCGTTGACTCGGACGAAGCTCGATACCGTAAAAATTAATTCCGTCGGCATCGAGGGTATTGATTTCGATTATTCGGGTTATAATAATTTGAAAATATCGCTCTGCGGAAGCTACCAGCCCGAGAACGCCGCAACGGTTATCGAAACCGTCGGCGTGTTGAATAACTGCGGATTCGCAATTTCCGAGGAACAGCTCCGTAAAGGGCTGAATAACGCTCGCTGGCGCGCGAGGTTCGAGGTTCTTTCGACCGAGCCGCCCGTCATCTTCGACGGATCGCATAACCTTCAGGGCATAACCGGCGCGGTCGGAAGCATCAAGAGCTTTTTCGGCGACCAAAAGGTGAATCTGCTTATGGGCGTACTTGCTGATAAGGATTACCGCGAAATGGTTTCTCTGCTTGCGCCTCGGGCCGAGCGTGTGTTCGCCGTGATGCCCGATTCTCCGCGCGCGTTGAAAGCGGAAGACCTTGCGACGGTTTTCGGTTCTTTCGGCGTGGAAGCAACCTCGTTCGACAATATCGAATCAGGTGTTTTTGCCGCTTTTGAATCTTCGAAAACACAAAATATACCCCTCGTCATGCTGGGTTCACTCTATATGTACGGGGACGTGTTTAAAGCGTTCGAAAATACGCAAAAATAAGAGTATTTTCGCAAAATCCAAAACTTTTTTCAAAAAAATCGAACCCGAAAATCGTTGCGCCGCAATGGTTTTCGGGGATTCCGAAAAAAATCTCGCGAATTTTGAAAAAAAGTTGAAAAAACCTATTGACAAAGCGTTATAGGTGTGATAGAATAGCCAAGCTGTCGCCGAGAGGTGCAGCACGAACGGACATTGAAAATTGAACAACAAGTGTACTACAAAGCATTAAATGTGAAGTAGAACATGACTCGTTAATTCTTTTTAAACAAGTAAGAGCAAAACAGGAAATTTGGTTTACCTTCGGGTAGATTAAATATAACAACTCATTAGAGAGTTTGATCCTGGCTCAGGATGAACGCTGGCGGCGTGCCTAACACATTCAAGTCGAACGGAGTTATTTTGGAAGCTTGCTTTCGAGATAACTTAGTGGCGGACGGGTGAGTAATGCATG
>JAZRRU010000030.1:0-33732 GCA_045651025.1 Eubacteriales bacterium | reverse complement strand
GTCGGCGCTATGATGATTCTTCTTTTCAGACCCTTCCGTGCAGGCGATTATATCGAGTCTCAGGCAGTCGCGGGTACTGTCCGTGAGATATCGGTCTTCTATACCGTTCTCGTGACCCCCGATAATAAAGTCATCACAGTACCCAACGGCGGCTTGACGAATTCGATCGTAACGAACTACTCTTCTGAAGAGCTTCGCCGTGTGGACGTTGAATTTACTGCGGATTATGAAAACGATATTGCTTCCGTAAAATCCGCAATGCTTGAGGTTGCTTCTGTTTGCGAAAAAACGCTTAAAGACCCTGAACCTGCTGCAGTTATTACCGAATGCGGCGATAACGGAATAAAATATGCACTTCGTGTTTGGTGCAAGGGAAGTGACTATTGGGATGTTCGCTTTGCGCTTATCGAGGGCGTACGCAATAAATTCAAGGATTCTGACATCAACATCCCTTATCCTCAGCTTGACGTCCGTATTAAGAACGAAAAATAATGAAGCATTTGAAACTTATAGCAATAATATCGGTTTTGCTCGCGGTGTGCTTGATATGCGCGGTGATTCTACCGCCGTTTTTCGATTACGGAAACGGCGAGATTTATTCGCCGATAGGTGTCGCTTCGCCGTCCTCCGATCCCTTTACGCCCGACGGTCACGACCGCCCCGAGAACTTTGATCCTTACGTTCTCTCTGTTCAGGATATCTTGAAAAACAAAAATAATCTCGAGACGTCGTTTTCTTACCGTATCGATGAGGCGTTTATCGAAAAAATGCGCACAAAATTCGGCGCAGTCACCGTCGAAAAGCTCGCCGAAGCACTTATGAAAGGGAAAGTATCGAGCGCCGATTTGATTAACGTCATCGGCTATACCGAAAAAGCATTTCTTTCGATTCTTGACGACAACCTCGACCGCACAACAGTGCTTGAAAATACTGCGGACGGAACCACCGACCTCGTTTTTGTCGGCGACGTGAGCTTTGCTGACGGATATAGCGTAATAAATTCCTACAAAGCGCGCAAAAAAGGCGTCGAGGGTATCGTTTCAAAAGAGGTTCTCGAAATTATGCGCTCTGCATCGATAACGATGGCGAACAACGAGTTTACGTTCACAAAACGCGGTGCACCCGTTCCCAACAAAAAATATACGTTCAGAAGCAACCCCGATAACGTATCCATCTATCACGAAATGGGTGTTGATATTGTCGGAATGGCTAATAACCATGCTTTCGATTACGGCCCCGATTCTTTGACGGACACAATCGCAACGCTCGACAAAGCAGGCATTGCTCATGTCGGCGCGGGTAATGATCTCGACGAAGCAAAAGCACCGTATTTTTATATTTCGAATGGTTATAAAATTGCAATAGTTGCCGGTTCGAACATCGACCCGAACTGTACACGCGGCGCAACGGCGGATCAAAGCGGAGTTTTCCAAATATTTGACATGTCTTCGATGTTGAACGAGATAACTGCCGCAAAAGAGCAGGCGGATTACGTTATCGTTTACGTTCATTGGGGATATGAGAATAAAACCGGCATCAGCACTTCCCAAAATTCATACGGAAAGGCGTTCGTTGATGCGGGAGCCGATTTGGTTGTAGGTATGCATTCCCACTGTATGCAGGGCGTCGAGTATTACAAAGGCAAGCTAATTGTTTACAGTCTCGGCAATTTCACCTTCTCGAGCTTTACTTTGACCTGCGGTATGTTAAAAACAAGCATCACGAAAGACGGTGAACTCAAGAATGTCTATTATCCGATGATGCAGAAAGGCAACCGTAATTACATCACCGCGGGAGAAGAAGGAAAGGCGCAACTTGAGTCCTTTCGCAACCTTTCGATAAACGCGTCGATCGCTGACGATTTTACCGTAACCGTACCGTAATTAAAAAGACTTTCGCGAAATTCTTGCGAAAGTCTTTTTTGTATCAAAAATCATTTCTGCTCGTTTATGGCCTGAATAGCAAGCTCGGCACAGTTGTCTGCCTTGATGAGCTCAAAAGCCGCTTTTTCTCTGTCGCAACCCGTCTTTTCGGTTATCATTCTGGTCGCACGTTCAACGAGCTTTTTGCTCGAGGGAACCATATAAGTCATGGAGTTTCCGTTGACTCTGCCATAACGTATCATTGCTCCCGTGGAGAGCATATTAAGAACCATCTTTTGTGCAGTTCCCGCTTTTAGGGACGTGTGTCCGCTGATGACCTCGGGACCCGTTTCCGCAACGATCGAAACGTCTGAGATGCTTCCGATTTCAGTGTTTTGGTTGCAGGTGATAGAAACGGTGTAGGCACCGCATTCTTTTGCGTATTTTATCGCGCCCTTGACGGAATTTGACGTTCCGCTTGCGCTGATGCCTACGACAACGTCCTTTGCGTCAAGATGGTTAGATTGGAGCGGTCTGATGAATGCTTGACCGTCGTCCTCCGCGAACTCGGGTGATGAAACGATTGCGTCTCTTCCGCCCGCGATGAGCGAGGTGAAAGTGTCGGGCTCGACACCGAAAATATCGGCGCAGTCAACCGCGTCAACAAGCGCGATTCTTCCCGAAGTTCCTGCACCGCAATAGAAAATATGACCGCCGACCTTGAGTGAGTTTGCGATTATTTCGATTGCTTCAGCAATCTGCGGAATCGCCTTTTCGACCGCAAACGCAACGGCTTTGTCTTCGTTGTTGATTGCTTGCGCGATCTCGAAAGCGCTCATCTTGTTTATGTTAAGTGTGTTCTCATTTACTGCTTCGGTTGAAAGCTCTGCGTAAAGGGACAATTCGAATTTCCTCCGTGAAATATACTTCGTTAATTTTATCATAAGTTTCATTCCAAGTCAACAACACGAAAAAAGAAATAGGTTGCTTGACAATTATTTTTACGTATGATAGTATGTATATAGTTAAATTATATAAACGTGTTTCAGGGAGGAATTTGAAATGAAAAGAGAACTCATAAGCGTCATCGTCCCCTGCTATAATGAAGCGGAAGCTCTTCCTTACTTTTTCGAGGAACTTGATAAAGTTGTCGCGTTGATGCCCGACTATGATTTTGAGGCGATTTACGTTAACGACGGCTCGAGAGACGCAACTCTTTCGATCGTTCGTGAGCAGGCAAAGATTGACAAAAAGACGAGATACGTTTCGTTCTCGCGAAACTTCGGCAAAGAATCCGGTATGCTTGCGGGGCTTCGCAGCGCAAAAGGCGATTATGCGGTAATCATGGACGCTGACCTGCAGGATCCGCCCTCACTCCTTCCCGAAATGATGTCGCTTCTCAAAGAAAAGGGTGTTGATTCGGTTGCGACCCGCCGTGGTAACCGTAAAGGAGAACCCCCTGTAAGAAGCTTCTTCGCAAACTGCTTTTATAAGATAATCAACAAGATATCGAAGGTTCAGTTCACCGCAGGTGCGCGTGACTACCGCCTTATGTCGCGCAGAATGCTCGACGCGGTTCTTTCGATGACCGAGTATAACCGCTTCTCAAAAGGTATTTTCGAATGGGTCGGATTTAAGACCGAATGGATCAGCTATTCGAACGTCGAACGCGTTGCGGGAATCACAAAATGGTCTTTCTGGGGATTGTTCAAGTATTCTCTCGATTGCATCCTTGCGTTCTCGACCGTTCCGCTTTCAATCAGCTCTTTCGTCGGTGTCGGTATGTGCGGTGTTTCTCTTGTGGGCGCACTTGCAATTTTGATCAGAAAGCTCGTTTCTTCTTATTCTTCCGTTTCGGGTTGGGCATCTACCGCGTGCATTATCCTTTTCGTAGGCGGTATTCAGCTTTTCTGTATCGGTGTCCTCGGTCAGTATTTGGCGAAGACCTATCTTGAGACCAAAGGCAGACCCGATTATATCGTTGCCGAGACCGAAGACGATCTTTCCGAAAGACAGTAATCAATATGTTCGGATTCAAGAAAAAACCTCCGAAGAATACAAATTCCCCCGAGTTTCGCCGTTATATGTGCGAAAAGCTTGACGGACGTGCCCTTAAATATATTCTCGAACGCGATCCCGAAAAAGGTGACTACGTTATTGGGAAGGGCGGTGTGCTGAGTCTTTACGAGGGCGATTTTACGGTCGTTTGCGAAGGAAAAGCGCTTTTCGTATGCAAAGCCGAGGACCTTCAGGCGTGGGAATTCATGTCGCTCGACGGTGCGACCCTTACCGGATTTGACAAAGTTCAGGGTAAGGAAAGAACTGTTATGGCTTATTACACTTATTACAGAGACTAAAAACAAGACCACCGGTTCAACCGGTGGTCTTGTTTTCATTCTTGTTAAGTTATTCTGTTTGATTTCACAAATTTTCTTTCGGTATAAATTCGGTCAGAACACCGTGTAGAACGTATCTTTCCTCTTCGTTTGAGGTGACGTTTGCGCAGGTTATGAGAGTGCAAATTTTCGAGTTTTCATCAAAACTGTTTTTAACGGCAAGCGTGTTAAGAGAAACAAGCTTTTTCATATACGTGAAGAAAGATTCCTGAGACGAGAAAACCGTCCTCGTGAAAAAGTTTTCGTCATTCCTGTATCCGCTCAAAACCTTATAGATGTAAAGACCTTCGGAAGTATAGACCTCTATGCTCATTGTTTTGACAAGTGTGTTTCTGTTTGCGCTTTCCATAAATGTCTTTAGAGTACGGAACATAGTTCCGTTTTTCATACAATGACCGTGAAAAACGTTGTTGGGGTTTTCGCTGTAATTGTTGGACATGTTGGTTTCTGCGACGATACATCCCGAGGAAGACGGAGAACCGTCGAAGTTGCGATAAAGATAATAATTAGTGTCAGGCCCTTTCATCACAGGGTAATCAATTTTTGTGTGATTTACGTATATCCATGCGTATGCATCCGAATATTTCGATTTGAAATTGATATAATTTCTGTAGTAGGCAGATCGTCTTTGCTGATCCTCGACCGTAACAATATCGCCGTTATAATGCTTATATTCGTCGCCGGACTCAAGCATTTCCTTGAGTGTGAACATCGGCATCGGCTCGGGAAGTCTTGCCGGCGGCTTGACTGCGGAAATGAAATTATCAGGACGCACGCTGTCGTAAAGCTCGTTGACCTCGTCGGTCTCGGCGGCGTTTTGTATGAGCATTGCGATTGAGTAAATGAACACTGAAAAACATATCAAAAGCAGCAAAGCTCTCGTCAAAATATCCGAAACATTTGCGCGCTTGCTTTTTGGCTGAGCGCTCTGCACGTTATCCGCCGAAAAGCTTTCGACCGAAAGTTCGAACTGCGTGCGGCTTTCGTTATTCATAAAAACGCCTCCTTTCGCGTTCATTATATACAAATGTGCACTAAAAATCAATCCGTATTACGTTTTATTTCAAAAAACGTTACAAAACACCGAAAAACGCGGATAATTCCCAAAAAAAGGTTGACTTTTTTGGAAAAATACTTACAATGTATAATAGTTTATTATGATATTCTGGAGGATAATTAAATGGCATCTATCAAAGCAAAAGAAATCGAAAAGAACAAATATGAATTTGAGTTTCTTATCGAAAAGGAAACGTTTGATGCCGAGGTAAATAAAGTATACCGCAAGAACGTTTCCAAAATGAACGTTCCCGGTTTCCGTAAGGGCAAAGCACCCAAGCACGTTGTTGAAAAGCTTTACGGCTCTGCTGTATTCTATGACGAAGCACTCGATAACCTTCTTCCCGAGGCATACGAGGCAGCTCTCGCATCCACCAAGCTCGACGCAGTAAGCCGTCCCGAGCTCGACGTACTTGCAATCGATGAAAAGGGTGTAAAGCTCAAAGCATCTGTTTACACAAAACCCGAAGTTGAAATTTCCGCTTACAAGGGTCTTGAAGTTGAAAAAGAAGCAGTTAACGTTACCGACGAAGATATCATGAAGGATATCGACGCTACCCGTGAACGTAACTCCCGTATGCTTACCGTTGAAGGCCGTCCTGCTCAGAACGGCGACGAAGCAGTTATCGACTTCGAGGGCTTCCTCGACGGCGTTGCTTTTGAAGGCGGTAAGGGCGAGAAATATCCCCTCGGTCTCGGAAGCGGCAGCTTCATTCCCGGTTTCGAAGAACAGATCGTTGGCAAGAACGTTGGCGATGAATTTGATATCGACGTAACCTTCCCCGAAGAATACGGCGCAGAAAACCTTGCAGGCAAGGCAGTTGTATTCAAGATCAAGCTCCACGAACTCAAGGTTAAAGAACTTCCCGAGCTCGACGACGAATTTGTAAAAGACGTTTCCGAGTTCAACACCGTTGACGAATACAAAGCAGATATCAAGGCAAAGCTCGAAGAACGCCGCGAAAAAGCTGCTGACAACAAGCTTGAGGTTGCTCTCGTTGACGCACTTCTCGCGAACACCGAAACCGATATCCCTGCTTGCATGATTGAGCAGGAAGTTGATGGCTACGTTCGTGACTATGAATACCGCATCTCTTCTCAGGGCGGTTCGCTTGATATGTACTTCAAGTATACCGGCATGACCATGGAACAGCTCCGCGAGAACTTCAAAGCTGACGCTGAAAAGCAGGTTAAGACCCGCCTCGCACTCTCCAAGGTTGCAAAGCTTGAAAAGATCAAGGCACTCAAAAAAGATATCGAAGCTGAATACAAGAAGATCGCAACCGGCTATAATGTAGATATCGAAACCGTAAAATCCAGCATCCCCGAAGCAAGCATTTCCGAGGATATCGTTCTCCGTAAGGCGGTTGACCTTATCAAAGAAAACGCTGTAATTACTACGAAATAATTCGAAAGGTTGATTCTTTATGTCTTTGGTACCGATGGTAGTTGAGCAGACCTCGCGCGGCGAGCGTTCTTACGATATTTTTTCCCGTTTGCTCAACGACCGAATAGTGTTCATCGGCGAACCGATCAACGATACCGTTGCATCTCTCGTCGTTGCTCAGTTGCTTTATCTCGAGAGTCAGGATCCCGAAAAGGAGATTTCTCTTTACATCAACTCTCCCGGCGGATCTATCTCTGCGGGTATGGCAATTTACGACACGATGAATTACATCAAGTGCCCCGTCAGCACTATTTGTATCGGTATGTGCGCGAGTATGGCTGCCGTTCTTCTTGCCTGCGGCGAAAAGGGAAGAAGAATCGCTCTCCCGCATTCAAAGATTATGATTCATCAACCCCTTATTAACGGGCATTTTCAGGACCAAACTACGAACCTTGAAATCGAAGCGGCTGAAATGGAACGTATCCGCAAGATGTTGAACGAGCTTCTTGCGAACGTAACCGGTAAAGATGTTTCGGTCATCGAAAAAGATACCGACAGAAACAACTATATGGACGCTTTGACCGCGAAGGAATACGGCCTTGTCGACAAAGTGCTCGGGAAAAGGGAATAACCGATTTATGAGCGATAAAAGAAAAATATGCGGATTTTGCGGAAGACCTTCCGCAAATCTGACGACGTTGTCCATTCAGGGCAATCATATCGATTTTTGCGATGAGTGTATTTCGCTTTGCTGTGAAATATCCGATGAGTATTCCGAATTGACGGAGCTCAAAGCAGAAGTCGTCGAGAAAGAGGAAGCTGCGCTTACTCTCCCGAAGCCTGCCGAAATAAAAGCAGAGCTCGATAAGTACGTTATCGGTCAGGATCAGGCGAAAATTACTCTTTCCGTAGCAATTTACAACCACTATAAACGCATCAACGCTCTCGGGAACAAAAATCCCGAGGACGTTGAGCTCAGCAAATGTAACGTTCTTCTTCTCGGACCTACGGGTGTCGGAAAAACGCTTCTTGCGCAGACTCTTGCCCGTATGCTCGACGTTCCGTTTGCCATTGCCGATGCGACCACGCTTACCGAAGCTGGTTATGTCGGCGAAGACGTTGAAAATATTCTCGTACGCCTTCTTCAAGCGGCTGATTTTGACGTTAAAAAGGCGGAAAGGGGAATTATTTATATCGACGAGATCGATAAAATTTCCCGTAAGAGCGAGAACCGTTCGATAACGCGCGACGTTTCGGGCGAGGGCGTACAGCAGGCACTTTTGAAGATCGTCGAAGGCACCGTTTCGAACGTTCCTCCGCAGGGCGGAAGAAAGCATCCGAATCAGGAATTCATCCAGATCGACACCTCGAATATCCTCTTCATCTGCGGCGGCGCATTTGACGGACTTCGCGATATCGTGGGCAATCGCCTCGGTCGCCAGACCGTCGGCTATAACGCACCGACGTTGACCGCTGAAGAACGCAAAAAAGGCGGAGATTTCAAAAACGTTACTCAGCAGGATATCGTAAAATACGGTCTCATCCCCGAGCTTGTCGGTCGAATCCCTGTTATTGCAACTCTCGAACCCCTCGATAAAGATGCGCTTGTCCGCATCCTGAAGGAACCGAAAAACGCGCTCATAAAGCAGTATCAAAAGCTGTTTGACTTCGACGGAGTCGAGCTCGTGTTTGAGGACGAAGCAATCGAAGCAATTGCAGCAAAAGCTCATGAGCTCCAAAGCGGTGCGCGCGGCCTCCGCGCTATTACCGAAGGAATCATGACGAAATTCATGTACGAAGTCCCCTCGGACGAAAATATCAAAAAACTTGTCATTACAAAAGAAATGATTGGCTAAAGCCGAAAAGGAGTAAACTATGACAGCAGTAATCCTTGCCGCAGGTCTCGGAAGCCGTTACGGCGGCTTGAAACAGCTTGATCCGGTAGGTCGCCATGGTGAATTTATTATCGACTATTCAGTTTATGATTGTATCCGCGCAGGTTTTGATAGAATAGTTTTCATCATCAAAGAAGAAAACCTTGAAATTTTTGAAGAATCTATCGGCAAGAGAATAAAAGGCAACGTAAAGATCGAATATGCGTTCCAGAACAGCTCTGATGTTCCCGACGGATTTGCTTGCCCCGCAGACAGAGTAAAACCTTGGGGCACAGCTCACGCTCTCCGCGCTTGCCGCAATATCGTTGACGATAAATTCATTATCTTTAACGCCGATGACTTCTACGGAAGAGAAACCTTTGAAATTATGGCAAAAACTCTTTCCGACGTCAACGCTCATAGCTTTGCTATGCCCGGTTACACTCTTTCGAACACGCTTTCCGAAAACGGCCACGTTGCCCGCGGTGTCTGCGTTACCGAAAACGGTGTGATTACCCAGATCAAAGAAATTAAGAAGATCATGCGTATCGACGGCGTTGTTAAATACGAGAAAAACGACGAGTGGTTCGAAATTGATGAGAACTCCCCCGTTTCGATGAACTTCTGGGGATTTACTCCCGACGTTTTTGAGTATGTCGAAACCGGCTTTGCGAACTTCCTCCGCAACCTCGACAACGATCTCATTACGGGTGAATATTATATCACCAACCTCATCGATGAGGGTATCACGACCGGCAACTTCAACTGCAAGGTAGTCGAAACCCCCGCAAAATGGATGGGCGTGACCTATCGTACCGACAAGCCCGACTTCTTGGCGTTCCTCAACGCGAAGATCGATGCGGGCGAATATCCCGAAAACCTCTGGGCTTAAATTTACATAAAAAAGGCACGGTTAACTAAACCGTGCCTTTTTTGATGCTCAAATTCGTCCTGTGACGACGATTTGAATTCTGCCGGGTGTAATTACAATCATTCCCGTTTGCGGATTCTGAACGAACGTAGCGGGCGGTACGACGATGTTGAAATCACTGTCGGGCGCGGGTAACGTAAGAACGCCTGCGATATAATCGTAATCATCGCTCGCTATCAAAACTCCGTTGACTCTCACTTCGATGTCCGTAATAGGCGGTGAGAACGTGTCGGTGAGAACGACGTCGGTTGCTTCAAGATTTCCGTAGTTGTAAATATCAAAGGTGAACGTGATCTCGTCACCGCAAATGATCGGATTCGGGCATATCGATTTGACGATCCGTACGTCCGCAAACGCTTCCGCAGTGAGGGTAAGCTCGTCGCTTCCGGGCTCGTTGCAAATACAATCGCACCGAGCAGTTACCGTGTTAGTAATTTCGGAACCGAGCGTGCCGTTTGCGTAGCTGTTGGGTCTTGCGATATAAACGATTCGTGCGTTTGAATTTGCGGGTATTTCGTCAATTTCAAAAACGATGTTGTTTTCGTTGACTTCGGGAGTCAAGACCGATTCGAAAACACCGTCAATAAACAACTGCGCGGGACCGATATAGGTCAAAGGCGTGTAGCTGTTATTACCCAGCTGATAAGTTCCGAGGTTGTCGGTAACGGTAACGTTTTGCGATGCAGTCTCACCCTGATTTGTAACGGATATAAAATACGTTATATCCTGACCGATACGGTAATTCTGCGAAAGGGAAGTCTTCTCGACTTCAAGCTGACCGTTGAAAACCGCACTCGCGACGTTCGAAAACGCGGTCGAAACGACGGTTCTGCTTCCGTATCTGTAGTTTATTCTTGCTTGATTCGTGATTATAGTTGCCATTTTTTCACTCCTTCCTCTTTAACAGTGTATTGCAAAAAAATAAAGACGTTACAAAACGTAACGTCTTTTGTGCTTTAGAGAAGTATATTATTCAATCTTACAAACTCACTCGCTTCTTCCGCCGTGAGCGTTCTCGAAAGAAGCAACGCGGAAAGGTAAATATGCTTCGCAAGCCAGATCGACTTTTCATCATCCGGATCGGAACTTTCGAGCTTCTTGATGATAGGATTATCAACGTTGATGACAATGGCTTCGTTTGTCGGCATATTGAATGAATCATTACCCGAGGTGATGTTGTAGATTCTCATCATGTCAGAAAAACGTCTGCTTTCTTCGGGAAGCGAAATAAGTGCCGCCGCACCGCTTTCGCCAAGAGAAGTAAACGTAACGGCAATGTTTTCGGAGTCACTCGCTTTTTTGAAAAGCGATATGAGCTTTTCGTTGTCCTTGATGTCGCCCTGCTCAAATCCCGAGTCGATTCTGCGGAACTTGATCTTGTCGTTCTTGCTCTCAAAATACTGCGCAAAGCTGTTGTCAATAACGCTTTCAAAAATAACGACGTCCTTGCCTTTTTCCGAGAAGAGACCGAGATAGTAGCTCTGCGCGTCCTTGTCGGTGGTGTAGTAAACGGTGCCCTCATCTGCACCGCCAAGGTATTCGGAAACTGTCTTGAATTTACCGTCGGCAGTTTCAAAAAGAATAGAATTACGAACTCTGTCGCCGAACTTTTCGTCACGCATACAAGCGTATTCAAAGTACGCTTTCATGTCTCGCCAGTTCTTCTCGAGCGCTTCCCGTTCGTTGTTGAAAAGCGAGTTGAACTTGTCTGCAACCTTTTTCGATATGTGCGAAGCGATCTTGCGAATGTACGCATCGTTCTGCAAATAACTTCTCGAGACGTTAAGCGGTAACTCGGGACAGTCGAGAACACCCTTGAAGTTCGCAAGATGCTCGGGACACGCTTCTTTTATGTTGTCCGCAACGAAAACCGAGTTGTAGAACAACTTGATCTCGCTTTCGGTGGAGTCGTATCCGCTCTTGCGCTTCGGGATAAAAAGTACGCCCTTGAAATTAAGAGGATAGTCCGCAACGATGTGCACCTTGAAAAGCGGTTCTTCAAAATCGTTGAATACTTTCTTGTAAAACTCGTTGTATTCCTCGTCGCTGACATCCTGCGGATTGCGTTGCCATATAGGATTTGTGTCGTTAATAACTTCTTCGTCTTCGCCGTTTTTGAGTGCGATGTCATAGGGCATGAACGCGCAGTATCTGCCGAGAATACTCTTGAGCTTTTCGGAATCAAGATATGAAACCTCGTCGTCCGAAACGTGCATGATTATCTCAGTGCCGTGCCCGTCACGTTTGCAGGGCTCACTTTCAAAATTACCGTTGGTATCGCATATCCAATGAACACCGTCGCCGCCCTTGAACGAACGGGTAAACATCTCGACCTTTTCCGCAACGATGAACATCGAGTAGAATCCGAGACCGAAATGACCGATGATCCCGTTTTTGCCTTCGCCCTCGTATTTCGAAATAAAATCAACCGCGCCCGAAAGTGCGATGTTGTTGATATATCTCTCAACTTCCTCGGAATTCATACCGATACCGTTGTCTTTGACGGTGATGGTTTGATTGTCTTTGTCGATTGCAACGGTGATTCTGTATTGCGTCTCATCGTCCTGCGCTTCGCCGAGCGAAATAAGACGCTTGTGCTTTGTGATCGCATCGCATGCGTTCGAAATGACTTCTCTTATGAAGATGTCCTTTTCGGAATAGAGCCATTTTTTGATTATAGGGAACAGATGCTCGGTATCGACCGAGAGCGCGCCTTTTGACATGTTATAACTTCCTTTCAATTAACAAGCTGTCGCAATTTCTCGCGACAGCTCGTGTAGGTAATTTGTTTGATTATTCAGCGTCTTCGGGGTTTTCGAAAGCGCAGTCGATAACGTCTTCGTTGATGTCAGCGTCGTCGAGATCAGCGAGGAATTCATCAAAATTTTCGTAGAAATCTTCGTCGGGAATCGGTTCGCTGAGCATTTTGCGTTCCTTGTATTCAGAGTAGAGCAAAACACCGCCGGAGATTCCTCCGAGAGCCGCAAACATAGCAAAAGCTCTTGCGAGGTTCTTCTTCTTTTCAACGTTTACGAGGTAAAGAATGAAGAACGTTACGGATTGGACGAGAAGGGAAATGCCCAAGATCGGTCTGAGTTTTTTCATGATAAAATCCTCCGTTAATTATTTATTGCAGATCATTTTAAGATATTCGTTGATAAAATCGTCAAGTTCACCGTCCATAACGGCTTGAATATTACCCGTTTCACAGTTGGTTCTGTTGTCCTTGACGAGCGTATAGGGCATGAAAACGTAAGAACGGATTTGGCTGCCCCATTCGATGTTCATCTTTGTTCCCGTGATGTCCTCGATGCGTTCAAGATGCTCGCGTTCTTTTATCTCAAGGAGCTTACTCTTGAGCATCTTCATTGCGGTTTCACGGTTCTGTACCTGACTTCGTTCTGTCTGACATCCGACGACTATGCCGGTAGGGATATGAGTGATACGGATAGCCGAGTCGGTCTTGTTGACGTGCTGACCGCCCGCACCGCTTGCACGGTGAGCGTCGATCTTAAGATCGGCTTCGTTTATCTCAATAGTAATTTCGTCGTTGAATTCGGGAAGAACCTCGACGGATGCAAAAGAAGTGTGGCGGCGTCCGCTTGAGTCGAACGGCGAAACACGCACAAGTCGGTGAACGCCCGATTCGCTCTTGAGATATCCGTATGCGTTATTGCCTTCTACGAGGAACGAAACGCTCTTAATACCCGCTTCGTCGCCGTCGAGATAGTCGAGCACCTTGAGCTTGAAACCTCTTTTTGCGGCGTACTGCTGATACATACGGTAGAGCATCTGTGCCCAGTCCTGAGCTTCGGTACCGCCCGCGCCGGGATGTATGGAAATGATGGCGTTACTGCTGTCGTATTCTCCCGAAAGAAGAATCTCGATTCGCTGACGCTCATATTCTTTCTTGACGGAATCAAGATCGCTCAGAACGTCGTCTACGATGCTTTCATCGTCTTCTTCGATCGAGATGTCGATGAGTGTCTCGATGTCCGAAAAACTGCGTTTGAGAGCAATATAACGCTCGAGAGTGCCTTTTTTATGTTTTAACTGTTTCAAAACCGCCTGCGACTGCTCCGGCTTGTCCCAAAATCCCGCTTCCGCGGTCTTGTTTTCAAGCTCTTCGACTTCGGTTTTTAAGGTTTCGAACCCGATAGAATCACCGAGATCTCGGATGCCCTCGCTGAGGTCGCTCAACGACAGTTTTGCCTGTTCAAGTTGTAGAATCAATGGAGTGCTTCTCCTTACTATTTCTTTACACTTTTATTATATACACATTTCAGTATTATGTCAAGGAAATTTAAGCCAAAAAAGAAGATATTGCAAATGAATTTGCAATATCTTCCTGATTTCAATTATGCGACGCGTCCCTGTAAGCCGAGTTCTGTCGTGAACAATCATCTATCTTGGATCTACGTTGCCGCAGACCTCTTTGCCACCTCCATAGGGGCTGCCGAGCAAGCATTGTCGCCCCCGCCACGGTGTTGCTCCGGATAGGGTTTACATGGCTGCATTGTCTCCAATGCACCGGTGAGCTCTTACCTCGCCTTTCCATCCTTACCAAGTAGAACTTGGCGGTATATTTCTGTTGCACTGGCCCTAAAGTCGCCTTCGGCAGATGTTATCTGTTATCCTGCTCTGTGGAGCTCGGACTTTCCTCACGATACGGGCTTTCGCCATGGTACCGCGCGATTGTTCGGAACGGTCGCTCAACGATTGTAGCACATTACTTTTATTTTGTCAAATACTTTAAAACACTTGATAAATTTTCCAATGTTATATATAATATATAAGTTAGTAATAGATTGGAGGGTGTGTCCAATGTTAAAAGAGTATGCATCTGAATATAAAAACAAAAAAGTCGGCTTTGTCGGTATGGGCGTCTCGAATCTTCCCGTTATACGCCTTTTTATTTCCGCAGGCGCAAAATGTATCGTCCGTGATAAAAACGACCTCAAAGACAGAGATTTTTACACCGAGCTTGTCGAAAACGGAGTAGAGTTCATTTCGGGCGAGGGGTACCTCGATTCCATTGACGAAACGCTCCTTTTCCTCTCTCCCGCCGTACGTCCCGATATCGACGGTATCGCAAAAGCACGTGAAAACGGAACCCGCGTCACGAGTGAGATGGAAGAATTCTTCAACCTCTGCCCCTGCAAGACGATCGCCGTAACGGGAAGCGATGGAAAAACCACCACGACAACGCTTATTGCAAAATTGCTTGAGGTATCGGGAAAACGTGTTCATCTCGGCGGAAATATAGGTATCAACCTTTTCGCAACCCTTGATGAGATAACTCCCGACGATTTTGCAGTCGTTGAGCTCTCTTCGTTCCAGCTGATGAAGCTCAGCAAGAGCCCCGATATCGCCGTTGTTACAAACGTCGCGCCGAATCATCTCGATTGGCATAAAGATATGAATGAATATGTCGTTTCAAAAAAGAACATTTTCAATTTCCAAAATGAAAATTCACTTCTCGTTTTGAACAGCGACGATGAATATTGCCGTTCGTTTGTTGCTGACGCAAAAGGCGAGGTGCGTATAATTTCGGGTATTACAACTGCAGACGGAGCATATTTTGACGAAAATGGAATTTATTCCGACGGCGAGCTTCTCGTGAATGATTCTGATATTCGTATCGTCGGTAGACATAACCGCTATAATTACTGTGAGGCATATACTGCAGTCAAGGACTTTGTTACACCCGACGTTTTGAGAAGAGTCGCTTCCGAATTCGGCGGTGTCGAGCACAGAATCGAGTTCGTGCGTGAATTCGAGGGAGTGAAATACTATAACTCCTCGATCGACTCAAGCCCCTCACGTACAACTGCATGCTTGGAGTCATTCAAAGAAAAAGTCATCGCAATAAGCGGCGGATATGATAAGAACATCCCCTATGAGCCGTTGGCTGATGTTTTCTCACGAAAAGTCAAATTTGCCGTTCTTTGCGGTGCAACCTCGAAAAAAATTGCAGCAGTTCTTGACAATATCGGCTTTACTGATTACATCTTTGCCGCGGATTTCAATGAGGCGGTCAAAATAGCAAAAGAAAAAGCCGTTTCGGGTGATAACGTAGTTTTAACTCCCGCTTCGGCGAGCTTTGATATGTTCCGCAACTTTGCAGAGCGCGGAAATACGTTCAAAGATATCGTAAACAATCTTTAAGTTCAGGAGGGAAATATGGAAAAACTCTATGGATTGATAGAAAACCTTACCTCTTACCCCGGCGTTTCGGGCTTTGAGGATATGGCGTTCGAAGAATTAAAAGAATATATATCTTCGTTAAATTTGTTCGACGAGATCGGCACGACTTCGGTTGGTAGTTTTTACGGAATAATGCGTTGCGGAAAAAAGGATGCACCGCTCGTTCTCTGTGACGCTCACCTTGATACAATTGGCTTCGTGGTAACCGAGGTTTGCGAGGGTGGATTCCTGCGCGTTGCTCCGATCGGCGGAGTTGCCGCAAAAATTCTCTCCGCTGCCGAGGTGAACGTCTACGGCAAAAAGACGATAAGAGGCGTTTTCGGTTCAAAACCGCCCCACCTTCAGGAACCGGGCGAGAGCGAAAAGAAATTTACCGTTAGTGATCTCTGTATCGATACGGGACTTCCGCTTGATGAACTCAAAAAGATAGTACGCGTTGGCACTCCCGCCGGTTTTCCTTGTAAGCTTCAAAAACTTGTCGGCGATAACCTTGCAGGCGCGGGATTTGACGACCGCCTTTGCGGTGCGGCAATTTTGCGCGCACTGATGATGCTTGACAAGAAATTGTTGAACGTTGACGTTGCCTTCCAGTTCTCAGGCAATGAGGAAACGGGCTATAAAGGCGCTATGACAACGGCGTATAGATTAAACCCCGATAAAGCAATTGTTATTGACGTAACACATGCATTCGTTCCCGGCGCACCGAAGATTCGCGAGGGAGTAAAAGCAGGAGGGGGATGTGATATCTGCTTCTCTCCGCAGACAAACCGTGCTTTCACAAAAGAAGCAATAGCAATTGCTGAGAGGGAAGGCATACCTTATCAGCTTTCTGCCGCACCGGGAAGAACGGGTACGAACTCAAACGCGGTTCAGACAACACGAAACGGTATCCCCGTGCTTTTGGTGTCTATACCGCTTAAAAATATGCACACAATGAGTGAGATCGTAAATATGAACGATGCGCTTTCCGCCGCAAAACTCGTTTGCGCGGTGCTTGAATCTTTGTCGTAGGAGGTGCTGACGTGAAAGAGCTTATTAAAAAATATTGTGATATTCTCGGTCCCTCGGGCATGGAAGATGCAGTACGCGATGCGATTATTGAAGATATAAAATCCTCGGGCGCAGAATACGAGACCGATCCTAACGGAAACCTTATCGTTTTCAAAAAAGGTAAGAATACGCGTTCGAAAAAGGTTCTTCTTTCCGCACATATGGATGAAGTCGGCTTTATGGTGAAATATATCGACGAAAACGGTTATGCGTGGTTCGATTCCGTCGGTGGCGTAGACAGACGCGTTGTGAGCGGAAGACGCCTCGTGTTCTGTGAGAGCAATATTCCTGCCGTCGTTGCATCAAAAGCAATACACATGCAAACTCCCGAGGAACGCGGAAAGTGCGAACCGATAAGCGAAATGCATATCGACATCGGTGCTTCAAGCAGGGAAGAAGCAAATAAGTATATCAACATCGGCGACTGCGCTGTTTTCGAGCCCAATTACGAGGAGTTCGGCGACGGACTCGTGCGTTCAAAAGCGCTTGACGACCGTTTCGGCTGCGCCGCGTTGGTAAAGATGATAAACAGTGACCTCGAATACGATACGTATTTCGCGTTTAACACGTGTGAGGAAGTCGGATGCGATGGTGCAAAGGAAGTTGCGCACAAGCTTCGTCCCGATGTCGTTATCGCGCTTGAGGCGACGACCGCGGGCGATATCCTCGGCGTTTCGAAGTCGAAATGTGCTTGCTCTGTCGGAGAGGGCGCTGTCCTCTCGATAATGGACAGAAGCACGATCTACGATCAGTCACTTCTCGAGCTTGCGGTTGAGACCGCAAATGAGAAAAATATAAAATGGCAATATAAAAACGTCGTTGCGGGCGGAAACGAGTCGGGCGTATACCAGCGTGCCGCGTCCGGTGCAAGGGTACTTGCAATAAGCGCTCCCGCAAGATATATCCATTCCGCTTCGAATGTACTTGCTATGAAGGATATGGAAGCCGTTTATGAACTTGCATCCGCTATCAACGAAAGGAGTTTTGAATAATGTTAAATCTTGTTAAAAAATATCAGAACGCATTTTCCGTTTCGGGCTATGAATCCGAACTTGCCGATATCATTTCGGCTGATCTAAAAGACGTTTGTGACGATATATCTATCGACGCCATGGGCAACGTTATCGCATACCGCAAGGGTAAGGATAGCACGAAAAAGCTTATGATCGCATCTCACATGGATGAAATTGGCTTTATGGTAACTAATATCGAGGAAAGCGGTATGATTCGCGTTGCTCCGATAGGCGGGATAAATCCCGTTGCATCCTGCTATAACGAGGTCAAATTCCAAAACGGCACCGTAGGTCTTCTCGTTGTCGAAGATGGAACGAAGCTTTCCGAGGTTGCAAACAATAAACTTTTCGTTGATATCGGTGCCGATAACGCATCAAAAGCAAAACGCAAGGTAAAAGTCGGCGACGTTTGCGCGATATCTCCGAAGTTCAGAAAACTTTCCTCAAAACGCTATGCGTCAAAAGCGTTTGACGACCGCGTTTGCTGTGCGATTTCGGCGTATGCTGCACTTAACTGCGAAACTCCTGCGTATGATACTTGGTTTGTGTTCACCGTTCAGGAAGAAGTCGGTTGTCGCGGTGCAAAACCGAGCTCGTTTACCGTAATGCCCGATTATTCGATTGCACTTGACGTAACTCCCGCACCCGCTTGCGGAAACCCCAATCACCTCACCGTAAAGCTCGGCTCGGGCGCAGCAATCAAGATCAAAGATAGCTCCGTCATCTGCTCTCGTAAGCTCGTTGACCGCCTCACCGACCTTGCAGAAGAGTATAAGATAAAATACCAGTACGAGGTCCTTCTCGCAGGCGGTACGGACACTTCCGCTATGCAGATCGCGGGCTCGGGCAGCCATGCTTGCTGTATTTCTCTCCCGACTCGCTACGTTCATACTCCCGTCGAGACGATCGATGCGGACGATATGAAAGCATGTGCCGACCTTCTCATCAAGTTTATCGAAAACGGCGCTGAATAATCGCAAAAAAGGAATTAAAATATGTTCAACGAAAAAATACTGTCCATCGCCGAAGAAGCGGAAAGATCGCTCAAAGATCTTTTCTCGGAGCTGGATAAAACCGCGTTCAAAAATACCGAAAAGGTTCTTTCCGTGTTCCGTGAAAACCGCCTTTCCGATAGGCATTTCAATTCCACCTGCGGCTATGGCTATAATGATGACGGCAGAGACCTCTGCGATAAGATGTTTGCCGAATGCTTCGGATCTGAGGCGGGCTTTGCGCGTTCGCAGATAATCTCGGGCACTCACGCTCTTGCAATCGCGCTCTACGGTGTTCTCCGACCCGGTGATACTCTTCTTGCCGCAAGCGGAAAACCCTATGATACCCTTGACAGCGTTATCGGCTTGAATGGCACCAAGGAGAAAGGCGAGGGCTCACTTGCCGAATACGGCGTAAAATATCGCGAGATTCCTCTCGTCGAAAAGAAAACTCTCGACCTCGACTCGATCCGCAGTGCGCTCGAAAACGATAAAACGATAAAAGTCGTTTTCGTTCAGCGCTCGAAGGGATATGACGATCGAAGAACGCTTACCGTTGCCGAAATCAACGAGCTTTTTGACCTCGTTCGCGAATTCGAAGACGTTTATCTTGTCGTCGATAACTGCTACGGCGAATTTACCGAGACCGAAGAACCGAAAGGCGACCTTCTCGTCGGCTCGCTTATCAAGAACGCTGGTGGCGGCATCGCGGAAACGGGCGGATATATCGTAGGTACAAAACGCGCGGTAGAGCTCGCGTCCTATCGCTTGACCGTTCCCGGAATCGGTCTTGAAGCAGGTGCATCGATGGGTACAACGAAATCGATGATAAAAGGACTTTTCTTCGCACCTCATATCACCGCACAGGCGATAAAAACAGCGCACTTCGCGGCTGCGGTATTTGAACGCCTTGGGTTCGAATGCAATCCCCCTTCGCTTGAGAAGAGAAGTGATATAATTCAGACGATACGCCTTCATAACGCCGAAAACGTCCTCAAGTTCTGCAAAGGTATTCAGAACGGGTCTCCTGTTGATAGCTTCGTCGTTCCCGAGGGCTGGGAAATGCCCGGCTATTCCGACTCCGTCGTTATGGCGGCAGGTGCGTTCACTCAGGGTAGCTCAATCGAGCTTTCTGCCGACGCGCCCTTGCGCGAGCCCTATCTCGTATATCTTCAGGGCGGCCTTACTTACGAAAGCGGAAAGATCGGAATACTTACCGCGGTTTCCGAAATGCTGAAATAAAAATATCGGTCGATTGCTGTGAATCTTTTACAACAGTCGACCGATTTTTATGTTCTTTTACTCTGTAAATAACTTGACAAAATTGAAATAATCATATAGAATACATCAGTAATCGTTATATCGATTAAAACCAAATAAGCGGATGTGGCGGAATCGGCAGACGCGCTAGATTCAGGTAGGGACACCTTGGTGTAGTTGTTGCGAAAAGGAAGAGTTATACATGAAATTTTCAAACCGAACAAATTATGATAAAGAGCGATTGATAAGATTTAATAATTTTATCATACTCAAAAAAAAGACTTTTTGGGCCGTTATGATTGTATGTAACGTTTTGGTTTTGATTTCATTCGCTTTGACTCTTGCTCTCGGAATTTACGATTCCACCATTTTGCTCTGTTTCACTATTGTCGTATCTATGGATGTAACGTATGCTTTTTGTAATTTGGTTTTACCACGAATCACTATCAAAAAGGCGATGGGATTAAACGCCGATATTCTTTTTGAATTTCAAGAGCAAACCTTCAAAATTTCAGCAATAAATAAAAACGGAACCGAGTACTCTGAGTTAAATTATTCATCTATAAAAAAGATAATGGAATCAAAGTATGATATTTACCTTTTTATATCAACACGGCAAGGTTATATATTAGACAAATCGGGATTCGAATTGGGATGTCCTGACGAACTTTTGGAATTTCTTAAAGGTAAAAATATCCCATACAAGAAATAAGATAGCAAAAATGCGTTTTTATAAATAACTGCGGAGTATGCTGCATAAGTAAAATTTATCCGAAAAGTAAGCAACGCTTCGGAGATATCGCTCCGAGTAAAAATTCAAAGATAAAACTTAATAAGCGGATGTGGCGGAATCGGCAGACGCGCTAGATTCAGGTTCTAGTGGTAGCAATACCGTGTGGGTTCAAGTCCCTTCATCCGCACCATCAACAAAAGGACACCTTTAGGTGTCCTTTTGTTGATCCTTTCGGAGGGACTTGAAGGGCACGTGTTGAATTACAGTCCGGGGGACTGTCAGACCGCGCCGCCGCTCCGTCAGGGGACGAGGGATTTCCTTCAAAAAAAGACGTCTCTACGACGTCTTTTTTACATTATTTTACCCCAATAACGTATCCAGCACCAGCATCAAGCAAAAACCGAAAAGAAGGGAATAGGTGGCACCTCGTTCGCTTCCGTGAGCGTGCGTTTCGGGGATCATTTCGTCACTGATGACATAGAGCATTGTTCCTCCTGCAAAGGCAAGCGCGAAGGGAAGTATCGCCGACGAAATGGTCACGGCGAAATACCCGACAAGTGTTCCGATTACTTCGACAACACCTGCGAAAATCGCAATAACGAATGTTCTTCTGTTACTCATTCCTGCGGAGAGCATCGGTGCAATAATCACCATGCCCTCGGGAATGTTCTGCAGAGCAATACCGCCTGCAATCGTAAGCGCTTCTACATTGTTGCCCGTACCGAACCCGACACCTGCCGCAATGCCTTCAGGAATGTTGTGTATCGCGATAGCAATAACGAAAAGCAAGACCTTGTCAATGCGTTGCTGGCTTTCGGGATGTGCCTCTTGGTCGACACCGCTTAATTTGTGCAAATGCGGAGTGAGTTTGTCGATAATATTCACGCAGAGCGCACCGCAAAAAACGCCGGCGATCGTAACGAGAAGAGAAAATTCTTCACCCAATTCAAGTGAAGGTAAAATCAGACCGATCACTGCTGCCGCGAGCATAACACCTGCCGCAAAAGAAAGAACAATATCGCTGAATTTGTGGGTCGTCTTTTTGAAGATAAAACCGAGTATCGCACCGATTATCGAAGCACCGCCGACACCCAAAGCGGTGAGAACTACAATTTGCATAGAATTATTCCTTTATGATTTTTACGTTACACTACATTATATCATCTTTTTTCGGTTTTTGCACCACGATTTTTGTTTTTTTATGGAAAAATGTAATATATATGCTATAATAAGAAAAAAAGAAAGTGGGTTTTCTTATGATAAACATTCTAAAAACAAGAAGAAGCATCAGAAAATATTCAGAAAAACAGATCCTTGATTCCGAACTTGATGCAATCCTCGAAGCAGGAACGTATGCACCGACAGGTATGAACAAGCAGACTCCGATTATAGTTGCGGTTCAAGATAAGGCGCTTATCGAAAAACTTGAAATCGAAAACGCAAAAGTGCTTGGCAACCCCGATGCGAAGCCCTTTTATGGTGCACCGACGGTCGTGATAGTCTTTGCAGACGGGGAAGCTCGCACGGGATTCGAGGATGCGTGTCTCGTAATGGGTAATCTTATGAACGCCGCCGCATCGATCGGTGTAGGCAGCTGCTGGATTCATCGCGCAAAAGAGGTTTTCCAGACCGATCTTGGCAAAGAACTCAAATCAAAATGGGGAATAGACGATAGATTCTACGGTGTTGGAAACTGTATCCTCGGTTATCCTGCCGAAATTCCCGAAGCAAAACCGAGAAAAGAAAATTACATCATAAAAGCTTGAATGAGAATTTTTTTAAAATAGCAAAAAGAAAATGGACGCTTATGAAGCGTCCATTTTTCTATAAAACCGCGATTAAGCGAGTTCTGCGAAGTACTTAATGGTACGAACCATCTGAGAAACGTAGGAGTTTTCGTTGTCGTACCAAGAAACTACCTGTACCTGGTAGGTTTCGTCGTCGATCTTGGAAACCATGGTCTGGGTAGCATCGAAGAGAGAACCGTAGGTCATACCGATAACGTCGGAAGAAACGAGTTCTTCATCGGAGTAACCGAAGGATTCAGTAGCAGCAGCCTTCATAGCAGCGTTGATGCCGTCCTTGGAAACGTCAGCACCCTTAACAACAGCGATAAGGATGGTGGTGGATCCGGTAGGAGTGGGGATACGCTGAGCAGAGCCGATGAGCTTGCCGTTGAGTTCGGGGATAACGAGACCGATTGCTTTTGCAGCGCCGGTGCTGTTAGGAACGATGTTAACTGCGCCTGCTCTGGATCTTCTGAGGTCGCCCTTTCTCTGAGGACCGTCGAGGATCATCTGGTCGCCGGTGTAAGCGTGAACGGTGGTCATGATACCGCTCTGGATAGCAGCGTAGTCGTTGAGTGCCTTAGCCATAGGAGCGAGGCAGTTGGTGGTGCAGGAAGCTGCAGAAATGATGGTATCTTCAGCGGTAAGGGTGTTGTTGTTTACGTTGTAAACGATGGTGGGAAGATCGTTGCCTGCGGGAGCAGAGATAACTACCTTCTTAGCGCCTGCGGTGATGTGTGCAGATGCCTTTTCTTTGGAGGTGTAGAAGCCGGTGCATTCGAGAACAACATCGACGTCAAGAGCGCCCCAAGGGCAGTTTACAGCGTCTTTTTCAGCGTAGATCTTGATTTCCTTACCGTCAACGATGATGGAATCATCGGTGTAGTCAACGGTGTGTGCGGGGGTGGTGCCCAACTTGCCGCAGAAACCGCCCTGTGCGGTATCATACTTGAGAAGGTGAGCGAGCATTTTGGGACTGGTGAGGTCGTTGATTGCAACAACTTCATAACCCTCAGCGTCAGCCATCTGGCGGAATGCGAGACGACCGATACGGCCAAAGCCGTTAATAGCAACTTTTACAGACATTTTGGAGTCCTCCGTTAATTTTATTTATTTCACCATAAGATAGTTTATACCTAATGGCGAAAAATTACAATTGTAATTTCTTTCAAAAAGGAATTATTTTCCTTCGGGGTTTTTGTCATTTTCGCTAATAAACTTACGAACACGCAATTTTGCGCCGATTGAATCCACTTTTTCTCTGCATTTTTCGATATCTTCCGTCGAAAGTGTTTCCTCGACTACCGAAAAAATCACGTTCGGAATCTTTCCGACACAGTTCTTTCCAAAGTCAAACATAGCGTCGTACGCAATACTTCCGAAAACGGGATGGCAAAGCTCGTCGTATTCTTTTGCATTGGCGCTGTTAAGACTGATGGAAACGCTGTCGATAAGACCTTTTAGACGTTCTGCAGAGTTCGATTTTGTGATAAGATCCGCATGACCATTAGTGTTAAGTCGAATGGGTAGACTGTATTTACATTTGAGAAGCTTTGCTGTTTCAACAAGTGCATCAAATCTGCACGTGGGCTCGCCGTAACCGCAGAAAACGAACGATTCGCACTCGGGGAAGAATATGTTCTCGACCGCCTCTGCAGCTTCTTCGGGCGAGGGCTCGCGTTCAAGCCAAAGCGTATCGCTTCCGTACGCGGTATCACCGTTGTTGCGAAGACAAAAAACACAGTCATTCGTGCATCGGTTTGTTAGGTTGATGTAAATACTGTTCTCGACGCGGTATGCAAACGTGAGCGAACGCGGTTTAGAACCCAAATAACCTTTTTGCATTTGCTTCGGTGATCCTTTCGATATGCTCGAAATCTGTTCCTCTGATTTCGGCGATTTTTTCGAGAGTGTATCTCATATAACTGCTGTCGTTGCGCTTGCCTCTGAACGGATGGGCAGTAAGATAGGGGGAATCGGTTTCCGTAAGAATTCTGTCCTCGGGCACAAATTCAGCGTTTTCGACGGGGAACTTGGCGTTTTTGAACGTTACGGTTCCGGGGAAGGAGATATACCAACCCCTGTCAAGAAGCAATTTTGCAGTCTCTTTACTGCCCGAAAAGGCATGGAATACACCCCGTATGTCATATTCGAAGATGATATCAAGACAGTCCTTAACAGAATCTCTTTCGTGAATAACGACGGGCATATTCGTTTCGACCGCAAGATCGAGCTGTTTTCTGAAAAGAACCTTCTGTTCTTCCTTGTCTTCCGTTCCGTAATGGTAGTCGAGCCCTATCTCGCCAACCGCAACGACTTTCGGATGTGATAACATAGACTTGATCATTTCAAGGTCTTGATCCTTGAAATTCTTCACTTCCTGCGGATGAAAGCCGACAGCCGCATAAACGTTCGGGAACTTTTCCGCAAGTTTTATCGAGAAAAGCGAAGTTTCGATGTTGCATCCGGCATTGATAACAGCGCTAACACCTTTTTCTGCGAACAGAGAAGTGAGAAGCTCGTCTCTGTCCGAGTCGAATGCCGAATCGTCATAATGAGCGTGAATATCAATCATTTATCGAACCTTGCTTCCGGGAGTAGCGTTTTCGTCAGCGAAAAGAACCTTGACGCCGTTTTCGGTGTCAGCCGCAAGGATCATACCGTTGCTTTCGATGCCGCGGAGCTTAACGCTCTTGAGGTTGGATACTACAACGACCTTCTTGCCGATGAGTTCGTCGGGAGAATAGTATTTTGCGATGCCCGAAACGACCTGACGGATTTCTGAACCCATATCAACCTGAAGAACGAGCAGCTTGTCGCTGTTTTCAGCTTTTTCGCATTCTTTTATAAGTCCCACTCTGAGATCGATCTTTGCAAAATCCTCAATGCCGATGATTTCGGGTACGGTTTCTTCTTTTTCAGCTTTCTTCTCGGCTTTCTTTTCTGCCTTTTTCACTTCTTTTTCTTTTTTGCCCTGCTTTTTTTCCATTTCCGCGAAGAATTTCTTTTCATCTATTCTTGCAAAAAGTATCGGAATTTCACCGAGCTCGTTGCCCGTGCAAACGTATTTGTATTCACAAGCGGAATCAAAATCGATTGCAGGAACGCCGAAGATCGAGTTGATCTTTTCGGAGGTTTCGGGCATAAGAGGTGAAATAAGAAGATTGCAGATTCGAATGCTTTCGACGAGGTTGGAGAGAACGTTTGCAAGCTCGCCTTTCTTCTCGGGGTCCTTTGCGAGAACCCAGGGAGTCGTTTCGTCGATATATTTGTTGCATGCTTTGAGCGTGTTAAATATCGAAGCATCTGCATCGGCAATAAGATATTTGTCGAACTTTTCTGCGGTTTCTTTGACTCCGTTGATAACAGCGTTCTTCAAAGCCGTTGCAAATTCGTCGTCATTACCGTTGTTTTCGGGTATAATACCGCCAAAATACTGTTTGATCATCGCGCCCGTTCTCGAAACGAGGTTACCGAGCGTGTTCGCAAGGTCGCCATTGGTGCGCTTGATAAGGTTTTCATAGGTGATGCTGCCGTCGTTGAAATATCCCATTTCAGCGAGGAGATAATGTCTTACAGGATCAAGACTGAACTCCTGAATAAGCTCGTCGCCGTAAATAACGTTGCCCTTCGATTTGCTCATCTTGTCTTCGCCAAAAAGAAGCCAAGGATGACCAAGAACCTGCTTGGGAAGCGGAAGATCTAGCGCCATAAGAATAATCGGCCAATAAATCGTATGGAAACGTACGATGTCCTTACCGATGACCTGCAAGTCTGCGGGCCAGAGCTTGTTGTAAAGCTCGGAAGAATTTCCGTCGGGATCAAAACCGATCGCGGTAATATAGTTCGAAAGCGCATCGATCCAAACGTAAATTACGTGCTCGGGGTCAAATTCAACGGGAACACCCCACGAAAAACTCGATCTCGAAACACAAAGGTCCTGAAGACCGGGCTTGATGAAGTTGTTGATCATCTCGTTCTTTCTCGAAACGGGAGTGATAAAATCATCGTGAGCGTTGTAATATTCAACGAGGCGGTCAGCGTACTTGGAAAGACGAAGGAAGTATGCTTCCTCGCTTGCTTTTTTACATTCTCTTCCGCAGTCAGGGCACTTGCCGTCCTTCAACTGCGTGTCGGTCCAGAAGGATTCACAGGGGGTGCAGTAGTTGCCCTCATAAGAGCCCTTGTAGATATCGCCGTTTTCGTAGAGCTTCTTGAATATCTTCTGAACGCATTTGACGTGTTCTTCGTCGGTCGTTCTGATAAACTTGTCATAGCTGATGTTGAACATATCCCAGATGCTCTTGATTTCACCTGCGACGTTGTCAACGTATGCCTGAGGAGTGATGCCTGCCTTTTCAGCTTCCTGCTGGATTTTCTGACCGTGCTCGTCAGTTCCCGTAAGGAAAAAGACGTCGAAGCCGCGGAGACGTTTATATCTTGCGATGGCATCCGTGAGAACTGCCTCATAGACATTGCCGATATGGGGCTTTTTGGACGTATATGCAATCGCTGTTGTTACGTAAAATTTCTCGTTCATTTCTGTTTCTCCTTTTCGAAGGAAGTTAATTCTTCAAACTGTGTATAGGTGCGGGGATTCTTCCGCCTCTGCCGATGAATATCTCGGGAGATTCCTTGCGCAAGCTCATGATAGGCGCAGTACCGAGCAATCCGCCAAAGTCAACCGAATCACCGACCGTCTTGCCGTACGCGGGGATAATTCTGACCGCAGTGGTTTTTGTGTTAGCAACACCAATAGAAATCTCATCGGCAATAATACCGCAAATAACCGCTTCGCTCGTGTCACCGGGAACTGCGATCATATCAAGACCGACCGAGCAAACCGCGGTCATCGCTTCGAGCTTTTCGATCGAGAGAACGCCCTTTTCGACCGCACTGATCATGCCTGCGTCTTCTGAGACGGGTATGAACGCGCCCGAGAGACCGCCGACGTGTGACGAAGCCATAACGCCACCCTTTTTAACCGGATCGTTAAGCATCGCAAGTGCCGCAGTAGTACCGTGCGCACCGCAGGTCTCGAGTCCCATGGTCTCTAGTATGTCCGCAACCGAGTCACCGATAGCAGGTGTCGGTGCAAGCGAAAGATCGACGATACCGAAGGGAATACCCAATCTGGACGACGCTTCTCTGGCAATAAGCTGACCGACTCGTGTTATTTTGAATGATTGCTTCTTGATAACTTCCGAAAGCTCGCTGAGGGAACAATTTCCCGCGCGTCTGATCGCGGAACTGACAACGCCCGGACCGGAAACACCAACGTTAATGATGGAATCGGGCTCTCCCACACCGTGAAAAGCACCCGCCATAAAAGGGTTGTCCTCGGGTACGTTTGCAAAAACGACTAACTTTGCACATCCAATCGAGTTGTTGTCTCGCGTGAGATATGCGGTCTTTTTAATTATGCTTCCCATTTTTGCAATTGCATCCATGTTGATGCCTGCTTTTGTCGTCGCAACGTTGACCGACGAGCAGACCATTTTCGTTGATGCAAGTGCTTCGGGAATCGCTTCAATAAGGGCATCGTCGCTTTTCGTGCTGCCCTTGTGTACAAGCGCACCGAAACCGCCGATGAAGTTGATTCCGATTGCCTCTGCGGCACGATCAAGCGTGTTTGCCGCTTTGACGTAACCCTGGCTGTCGAGCTTACCGCCGACGAGCGAAAGGGGAGTGACCGAAACGCGTTTGTTGATGATCGGAATACCGTATGTCTTTTCGAGCTCGTTACAAACGGGAACGAGCTTCTCCGCGGTTTTCGTTATCTTATCATAAACGTTGTTAAGAAAACGATTTTCGTCATCGCTGACGCAGTCAAAGAGGGAAATACCTGCGGTAACAGTTCTGATATCAAGGTTTTCCTCTCTTATCATATTTATTGTTTCAAGTATATCTTTTGTATCGATCATAAGAAACTCCGTTTATATTCTGTGCATAGAATCGAAAATATCTTCGTGCATAGCGTGTATTTCGAGCCCGTTTTCTTTTCCGAGCTCGCTGACTCTGTCTACAAAGTCTGTAAAAGGCACGTTGAGCTTATCGATCTCAACTATCATAATCATCGCAAAATACTGATCGAGAACCGTCTGGGAAATGTCGATAATATTAGCACCGTATTCGGCACATTTGTTACTTACCTTTGCGATAATTCCTACGTTGTCCTTACCGGTAACGGATATAACTGCTTTAGCTTTCATTTTTTTGACCTTTCTGTCTTTTTCTTAATTCGGAGAAAAAATCCGATAATATCTTTGCACATTCGTTTTCAAGCACTCCGCCCTCGACCTCGTATTTGTGGTTAAGAGGGTAGTCGTGCAGGTTGAAAACCGTGCCGAGCGCGCCTGCCTTTTTGTCGTAACAGCCAAACACGACTCGTTTGATTCTTGAATTGACGATAGCACCTGCACACATCGGACAGGGCTCCATAGTCACATAAAGCGTACAGTCCGAAAGACGCCACGCACCGACCTTTTTGCATGCTCGGTCGATCGCAATAATTTCTGCATGATGAAGCGCGTTTTTCTTCTTTTCGCGCATGTTTCGTCCGCTCGCGATTATCTCGCCGTCTTTAACGATGACCGCACCGATAGGAACTTCGTCGTACCGAGCGGCAACCTTTGCGCGTGCGAGCGCTTGTTTCATAAAATAAACGTCGTTCTTTTCCATAACTCAATAATTTGTAATGAATATAAATAAATAAACAATCAAAAACGGCAAAAATGCGTAGTTGAAAACAAAAACACGCAAAAATTCGGAAACTCTTATCTTGTGTCCGATGCAAAACGGTTTGTTCAAAGAGACCTTGTGGTTTTTAATACCGTTTGTTGAATAGAAAATTATCGCAAATATTCCGCATCCCGCAAGCACGATTATGAGCAGAGATAACAAGAAAGAGATGGGTATGTTGTCAATCGAGAGCGTTGCCGTAACCGAAATGGCGTTGTTTATGAAATGAATCACCATAGGTATCACTATTGAACCCGTATACTCACAGCAATACGCAAGCAAAATTCCGAATACGGTCGCAAAAATAACTCTGGGAGGATCGATGTGTACCAGTCCAAAAAGAATCGAGGTTATAATAATTGCACCGTGCTTTCCGTAGGGAAGAAGATGCTTGAAAAGCACGCCTCGGAAGATCAACTCCTCGAAAATCGCCGGAAGAAATGCAAAAAGAATATAAGTGCAAAATATCTCAATAGGTGTTTCTGCCGAGACGTGTGTCTCTGTCGAAAATCGCTCGACAAATTTCGGAAAACAGAAATTTATGAGAATATTAACAATATAACCCGTGCCGATAGAACCGCAAATATAAAGCCACGGTTTTTTCGGTGCCTTGCGCTTGGGAAAATCGTAGTTTGCTTTCGGTAAGAATTTTTTAAAAAGCAGTTTTGCAACAAGCAAAGCGGAAAGTATCGAGAAAAGATAAATGAAAGCGTCGATGAATAGATTACCCAAGGTTGTCGAGGAAAGAGTATTGAAAAAACTGAGCATAAATCCTACAACAACCAACGCAAGAAACAATTGCATAGCAAGTATCAAAGCGGATGCAAGTAATGCGATACCAACTGCCTTTTTTGCATTTTCAAGAAAATTTTTCTTGCTTTCTTTTTGATTAATCAAAAGAGACTGTATATTCATTTTACCTCTTTTTTGTTATAGTGTCGAGAGCGACTTGCGCCGCCTCGTCGGAAACGTTACATTGTAGATTGAAAATAGGTGTATTCTCTAACACCTTTGCAACCATATCGATGGTTTTGATTTTCGATTCATTATCGTCGGGAATAAATACCTGAGGGAGTATTTTATTGAGTGCCGAGAGAGCATCGATCGGTTGAATATTAATGTGTTCCGCACGTTCAATAAAGCAGATTGCACCGAGCGGTGCTCTTCTGTTGCTGTGAAGCCCCTCTTTTCCGCCCCACGGCGTACCGCAAACGTAAATGTCGCCGTTAATGAAACGAAAAATCGGCTTGTCGCCGTTGATTATCTCAACGCTGTCTCCAAAAACCATTTTCCAAAGTCCGATGTGAGTAGTCTTTCCGACACCGCTCCTCGCCGCAAAGCAGTAAGCGTTCCCGTCGTATTCAATTGCGGCACAATGCATCACGAACGCATCATACTTCGGCAGCACACGGGCGATATTTCTATAGATACAAACGCTTTCGATAAACCCGTCGGAAAACTGACCTCCCGAAATCTCGCGTTCGCGCTCAAGCTCGTCATCAAATACCGAAACGGAAAAATCAAAATCAACGCAATCGACGATGTAATCCTTGCAAACGGTTTTGACAAAATCGTATTTATTTTCTATCGAAATTTTCAGTCCTGCGATTTTAATAACAAACAAATCAAAACCTCAAAATCAATATGATATAACAAAATTATTATACACCGCGATTATACCATACAAAACAAGCATTTGCAATAGTTTTCGTCGCCATCCGAAAAGACTTTTATTAAAAAATCCGCCCGAATTTTTTCGGACGGAAAATTTTTATTGTTTATTCAATATCGATCCACTTTTTTGCCCATTCAAACAAAATCTCGGACATTTCTTCGAAATCAACTGTTCCGCCGTTTTTCAACTGCACGAAAGTTTCGATAATCACCTTTTCGTCGGCATCTACAAGCTGTAACAGCTCATTTTGATGTGTAATATATCTGCCCGATTCTTTGAAATAAATCGCCTGCACGACAAAAGATGCAGATTTGTATAAACCTTTCAAAACGTCTTCGTTTTTGTCAAAGAGCATATTATGGACGCATCCGTGATAGACGTTGCATGCACCGATTTTGATTGCTCTTTTAACCGCCGTATCGTCGATTAATTTGAATAACGAATCAAGACTTCCTTTTATCGGCTTCGTGTCGTAATAAAACTGAAAAAGATCGGAAGGTTCCCAATTCAAAATTTCGTCTTTCCCCGAAAGAAAACCGCAGGTAAGCTCTCTGTTGGGTAGGGTGTCGAGCATATCATTGTACGCTTTAATATCGGTTGCCGTCAACTCGTCAAGAATCACGACGGTATCTATATCGCTCGTTTCCGTCGCCTCTCCACGTGCGTAACTCCCTTGCAGACCTACGAACCAAACTCGATTCCCGAACGTTTTATCCAACGCTTTCAAAAAATCATTCATCCAAGAATTAATATCAATCATTTTTCCGTCCCTCGCTTATATAAAAAACATTCCTGATCGTGTGAATATATCAAACCTATCGCCTGCAAATAAGAATAAATTATCGTCGAACCGACGAATTTCATTCCTCTATTTTGCAAATCGTTCGAAATCTTATCGGATATGCCGTTTGTCGTGTTGCCCGTTTCGAAAATAATTTCATCGCCCGAAAACGATTTCAAATATTTATAAAACGAACCGTATTCCTCGACAATGGTTTTGAAAATCTTGCTGTTGCCTATGCTGGCGTTTATTTTGAGTTTATTTCTGATGATGCCCTTGTTTTTTAATAACTCGTTGATCTTTTGGCCATCGTAAGAGCATATTTTTTCCAAATCGAAATTATCGTACGCCGCCCTGAAATTCTCTCGCTTGTTCAAAACGCATTCCCACGATAATCCTGCTTGAAACGATTCGAGAATCAACATTTCGTACAAGTATTTGTCATCAAAATTCGGTTGGCACCATTCGTTATCGTGATATTCGATATATTTATTATTCTTAGGGTTGCACCAAGAACATCTCTTTTTGATATCCATAACAATATAACACTTTTCGAAAAAACCAATTTACGCTAAATATATCACACTTTTGAAAATATATCAATAGATACAAAATCCCCTCGAATCACTCCGAGGGGATGATGTTGTAATGGCGTATAATTTACTTACTCGCTTTAATAGCAGCCTGTGCTGCTGCAAGGCGTGCGATCGGAACTCTGAATGGCGAGCAGGAAACGTAATCAAGACCAATTTCGTTGCAGAATTCAACGGAATAGGGGTCACCGCCGTGTTCACCGCAAATACCGATGTGGAGATTGGGGTTAACAGGTCTGCCGAGCTTGATCGTTGTCTGCATCAATTTGCCGACGCCGTCTCTGTCGAGCTTTGCAAAAGGATCGTTTTCGAAGATCTTGGTGTCATAGTATGCGTCGAGGAACTTGCCGGCATCGTCACGCGAGAAGCCATAGGTCATCTGAGTGAGGTCGTTCGTACCGAAGCAGAAGAAGTCTGCATCAGCGGCGATCTCATCAGCGGTAAGACAAGCTCTCGGGATTTCGATCATGGTACCGACTTCGTATTTAAGCGCGGAGTTAGCTGCCGCGATTTCTGCATTTGCAGTTTCAACGACGATCTTCTTGACAAACTTAAATTCTTTTACGTCACCAACGAGAGGAATCATAATTTCGGGTTTTACGCTCCAGTCGGGATGAGCGTTCTGAACATTGATCGCTGCACGGATAACCGCTCTGGTCTGCATTTTTGCAATTTCGGGATAGGTAACCGAAAGACGGCAACCTCTGTGACCCATCATCGGGTTGAATTCGTGGAGGGAAGCGATGATGTCCTTGATCTGCTGAACGGTCTTGCCCTGTGCAGTCGCGAGCTTTTCGATATCTTCCTGTTCGGTGGGAACGAATTCGTGAAGAGGCGGATCGAGGAAACGAATCGTCACGGGTGCGCCCTCAAGTGCTTCATAGAGTGCTTCGAAGTCGCCTTGCTGGATGGGGAGAATCTTTTCGAGTGCCGCTTCTCTTTCTTCAAGAGTATCGGAGCAGATCATTTCGCGGAAAGCAGCAATTCTGTCTTCTTCGAAGAACATGTGCTCGGTACGGCAAAGACCGATACCGTCTGCGCCGAGCTCGTGTGCCTTGATAGCATCAGCGGGAGTGTCAGCGTTGGTACGAACCTTCATCGTGCGGTATTTATCCGCCCATTTCATGATTGTATCAAATTCGCCTGCGATAGTAGCGTCAACGGTAGGAATAAGACCGTCATAGATAGCACCGGTAGAACCGTCGAGCGAAATGGTGTCGCCTTCGTTGTATACTTTGCCTGCGAGGGTGAATTTCTTGTTTGCTTCGTCCATCTTGATGTCGCCGCAACCGGATACACAGCAAGTACCCATACCTCTTGCAACAACTGCCGCATGGGAAGTCATACCGCCTCTTACGAAGTCGGATCGTAGCCATGTCGTTCTGTGAGCCAAG
>JAZRRU010000029.1:0-4241 GCA_045651025.1 Eubacteriales bacterium | reverse complement strand
CGCTTTCCAAAATTTCGGTGAAAATAAGCGTTTCGTCGTTGTTGTTGAGGTATTGCGCCACGTGATAGTTGATGAACGCTTCCTTGAGCGGCGCTCTTGAAGAATAGCTCAACTCCGAAACTACCTTTCCGACGTATTTCTTCGCGTCATCAGAGCGTTTTTCGAGCGTTTTCGGGAGAGATAGCACTCTCGCGGCGTTGTCCAGAAGGCATTTATAGCCCTCCTGCGACGAGGTATATTTCGGTATAGGAAGAATTCCGAAGTTACTTCCTTTCTCGCTTCCGTCGCGGAGCTCGTAGAGATAAGTCAATTTGTTGCAGAAAAATACGATTCTTCCTTCTTCGAACGCCTTTGCGCCTCTGTCGCCCTCATAAGCATATTTTCCGCGAGTGTTATATAAGTTTCTCAACTTCACCGCAATAGTAATCGCGTCCTCAACGTCCATCGAAAGCTCGACGGGACCTTTGTAGTTGTTTCGTACAAGCGGTTCTCCGCACGAAGCCCACATCGTCATCGGGTAAGTCGTCGAATCGTAATAAGCGGAATATCCAAAGATATCCTTTTTTAGGTTCGCGCTTGATTTTGAGTATGCAGTCGACGACGCGCGTGCAATCGAGTTGAACTTATCCCAAGTCCATTTCCCTTGCAACGCAAGGACTTCGGGGTTTTCTGCACCCGATTTTTCAACAAGCTCTCGGTTATAAAAAAGAACATATGTTTGGTCGAACGAAGCCGTCGAAGCGTCGGGAACAAGAAAAAGCGTTTGGTTTGTGGCAAGTATTTTTGAAAACTCTTCGTCAAAATAATCGCTTTCTATATCAAACTCGGGAAGCTTGTTGAAATCGAAAAGCAGTCCCGAAAGGTAAAGACTTACGCTCGTTTCCGCCGAGAGCGATATCATATCGCAGATATCGATTCCTGCCGTATACGCATCTTTGAGCAGATTTGCCGCATTTTTTTCGTCGGTCTTAACGGTTTTTATTCTTGCACCGTATTTTTCGAGAAGAAGCGCGTTGCGTTTCTCAATAGCCGTGTTTATCGTTTTTGGTGAATTTTCATCGGCTATGAACGCGGACGGGTTCGAGGTGAGTATTTTGAAATCGTGTTCCTCGATAGCTTCCTGCTCACTCGTACCGAGGAGACCATCGGAAATTTCTTCCGATTCCTCGGTCGAGGTTGACGGCTCGATATATTCAACGTTCTCGCAGGCGAAAAGGGATGTAAATCCAAATATCACAAGCAAAAACGCTATCAAACGTCTTTTCAATTAATATTCTCCTTTTAAAAAGGTTTTGATGTTTCACGTGAAACATTATTTGCTTCGGACATTTGTTTCACGTGAAACATTTCTTCGTTATTCTTATTATTGTTTCACGTGAAACAATTTATTCAGCCAATGATACGACCGTCGGCTCGGATTCTGTGCCGATCGCGACGATTTTGAAGAGATACGGCATTGCGGGGTCAAAATCAAAGTTCTTTGCATATTCGGACGGCATCTGCGCCTCAATTCCGTATTCAAGGATGATTATGACCGAACCGCTCTCGGTTTTCATTATCGGGAATCCCGTGAAGATATCTTTTCCGGAGTTTTCGAGATATTCGAGAGAAGCGAGGGTTTTGAAGCATTTTTCTTCGTCAAACATAAACTTGACCGCCTCGTTCGCTTTTTCAACCGACTCGGACATGATATTCTGCTGTTTTTTGAGGTTAATATTTTTCGGATCGTATTTTGCGGAGATTGCGGTCTTGAATGCGCGCTGGGTGAGGATATCGGAATATCTCGTTATCGGGTGCATGCAGGAAGCAACCTTGTCGGTCGCGGTGAACGCGTTGAGAACCGGCTTGTCCGAAAATTCTCTCGGGGGCATGTCCGAAATGACCGAGTTACAAACAAAATCGTAGAACGAAGTTGCTTTTGCGTTTTCAATAATATTATGTGTACGAACGCTCGCGTCATCGGAGGTTTTTTCAATTTTGAGAATACTTTCGAGGAAAGCGAGCATTTCTTCGCTCGGTGCGTCCTGACTGAGGTAGATCGAGGGGATCTTCTTCTCGAAAATCATTTTGCCGAGGTTTTCTGCGGCAAAATAGTTCATCTCGCGGACAACAGCTCTTATGTCGGGGTCGTGCTTACGGCAGATGTCGACTATCTTTCCGTCGGAATTGCGCTCATAGACGGTACGGAAGGAAGTCAGGTCCAAACCACCGTTTGCGATACGGTTGCCGTAGCAGAGTGCGGCGATCGTGTAGAAGTCCTCGATCTGACTTACGACGGGCGCATATTTATCGCGGAGTGCAAATACCGAAGATGCATCGGAAACGAGCCCGAGCTGGTTTACCTCGTCATAGACGCAAAGCGTTCCGACGCGGATAATGCTCTCCTCGCAGGTGATTGAAGTAACCGTTCCGTCGGGGTTAATGTCCAATAAAGCGGACAGAGCAAGCTTGTCCTTTCCTACGGTAAGTGCGACGAGCTCGGTCAGTTTTTCGGGAAGCATCTTGAGGAAGAAAAACTCGTTTTCGACTGCGGCAAGGCGGTTTTTCGCCTCGAGGTCAATCGGCGAGCCCTCGGGAACGAACTCGCTAACGTCGGCAACGTGAACGCCGAGCTGCCATCCGTTTCCTTTTTTTACGATTGAAAATGCGTATTCGGGCGCGCTGTCGGGAGTTTCACCGAACGTAAATATCGTTTTGCTTCGGAGATCGAGGCGGCGCGACATATAATTTGAGGTTCTTATTCTGGAAGCGACAATCGACTGCTCGATTACGCTCTTCGGAAATTCTTTCGGGATAAGTTCGTTGATTCTTCGATTCATTTTTTCCTCCCTGAAATTACATATTTATACAAGTTAATTTTAGACGATTAAATTTACCGTGTCAATAGTTTGTTTTTTAAAATTAATATTATCCTCATTGTTTTCGGGTTGCTTTTTATGATATAATTTAAAAAACGAAAGGGGATACGGGAAATGAATAAGAAATTAATGAGAAACGTATTAATTATTTTTATTTGTCTTGCGTCTCTCGGGGTGACTCTGATTTTCTCGGTTAATTTTCACGTTAAATCCGCAGTAAAAGACAGGATCATTTCTCCCGAGGATGTAAAAAATCTTGAAAAAGCCGACTGTATCATCGTTCTCGGGTGCAAGGTGCATTCGGACGGAACTCTTTCGCACATGCTCCGCGACCGTCTTCTCCGCGCGATCGAGCTCTACAAATCGGGCGTCGCGCCGAAGCTTTTGATGAGCGGTGACCACGGAAGCGACGGTTACGATGAGGTCAACGCGATGAAGCAATTTGCTATTGAGAACGGCGTTCCGTCGGAGGACGTTTTTATGGACCACGCGGGCTTTTCGACCTATGAGACCGTCTACCGTGCAAAGGAAATTTTCAAGGCGGAAAGGGTCGTGATCGTCACGCAGGAATATCATCTTTACCGCGCGCTTTATATCGCGGATAGGTTCGATATCGAGGGATATGGCGTGCCGTCCGACCTTAATACCTATGCCGGTCAGTACAAGCGCGACCTGCGCGAGGTTATTGCGCGGTGCAAGGACTTTTTGACCTGTATTTTCAAGCCCGAGCCGACCTATCTCGGTGAGGCAATTCCCGTTTTCGGCGACGGGAACGTAACAAACGGATAAAAAAAGGCACTCAAATCAATGAGTGCCTTTTTTTGTGTATCATTTAACCGCAGCAGCAACAGAGAATTACGATCGCGATCAAAATGATGATCCAGCAATTGTTATTGCCGAAGAACGAATCAAAACAGCCCATTACAAATCCTCCTTCCTATCACTAAAAGATTATGTCGGGAGGTTTAAATGTGTTAATATAAGCCGCTTTGTATTTCGGGTTAGAATTTCGCTTCGCGGCTCGGGCAGTAAACTATTACAGCTCACTCGCCGCAAATCGCAATTCTTCCTCCGAACTACTTCGCGGTTCGTGATTATTTTCTGAATTAATTAAATGTTTTTTTTGCTTGTTTTTGCAGATATAACATAATCAATAATTTCAACCTCATTCTGTGGGCGAGGGAGTTATAAATAAAATCAAACCTACACCGCGTGCAGGAAAAAAGAAAAATTCGGACTCGATTGAGTCCGTTTTTCTATTTATAATGAAATTCTTATATTTTTCAAGGACATGCGCCTTGAAAAATATACCTATGAACATTGCGAGTGTCGAGCGCCATGGGGTCCCCGCGAAACTTGTTTCGTGGGGGAATAAGCGAGGCG